>CAZSGO010000079.1:3499-7738 GCA_964606395.1 uncultured bacterium | reverse complement strand
TACATCGGCAAAGATTTCCCGATAAGCCTTCTTTAATTTCTTCGTCCGTCGGATTCGGGTTTTGGTTCAGTAAGGATTCTGTTGATATGATGAACCCGGGAGTACAAAATCCGCACTGGACCGACCCGGCTTTTAAGAATCCTCTTTCAATAGCCTTATAACGATCTGTGTGCTTAAAGCTTTCAAGTGTGATAACCGATTTCCCAATGATAGAGCCCGCCGGTAACATGCAGGAATTCATTGCCCGGCCATCGACCAGCACAACACAGGCCCCACATTCGCCTTCGCCGCAACCTTCTTTTACACTGCTCATACCAAGATCATCGCGAAGCAGGTCAAGCAGTCTCTTGCTTGCATCAACATTCATCGTACATTTTTCATTATTTAAGGTGAACTCAATCTTCATGATCGATCTCCATTAAACCTTCAGGTGTAATTGGTAAGTGATTGATGGGTTTACCCAAGGCATTCGCAACAGCTTCGGCAACCGCCGGGGGTGAACCCACAAAGGATAATTCGCCGGCGCATTTGGCACCAAAAGGACCAAATTCATATGGGTTCAGTACGAAATCACATTCCATTTCCGGTACATCCATGGACGTGGGTATTTTATAATCCGTCAAATTCTTTTGGGTCAATTTCCCGTTCTGTGACTCCATCACTTCGATGGTCGCCCAGCCAATGCCTTGTGCGATACCGCCTTCCATTTGACCGATTAAAGCACGCTCGTCGATCGGGACACCGACATCATACACGGCATAAAGTTTATTGATCGTCAATTCGTATGTGACCGGGTCTATCTCCACTTCAGCTACATTTGCACCCCAAGAATGCACGGGGTAAGCATCTCCATGAAAATGCTCGTCATCCCAGGATAAGTATTTTGGGTGCTCATATCTTTTGCTTAATTCCAGATGCTCCGATTCATTCCACCTCTTTTTCATTTCAAGTGCCGTATCACGTAACAGCCCGCCCACGATCATGGTCGTCCGCGATGCCACGGTCGGTCCCGAATCGGGGATCAAGCCGGTATCTACTTTTTCATAGATCACATTTTCTATTGGTAGCGCTAAGGTTTCTGCCACGATCTTGCGCAAGACCGTTTCGGCACCTTGCCCCATTTCCACACTGGAAACTTTCAGGGTCACGCTGTCTTTATCTTTGACCAATATGATCTCACCATTGATCATTGTTTCACCTTTGCCGGTAAAGCCGCAACCGTGCAGGAAAAGAGATATGCCAATGCCGTTATATTTGTTGTTCGTTTTCAATTTATTATAGTAATCGGAACTCTTTATTATCTTTTGAATGATCTCCGGCATTTTGACTTCTTCGTGAACTTGGCCGCCTGTACATGTGGGATCGTTCTGTTTTAATAAATGCCGCATTTTATATTCAAGAGGATCAAGCCCAAGCTCAACAGCGATATTATGAAACAGCATCTCAATACCAAAAAGGGTCTGCGGTGCACCGAATCCGCGATAGGCTCCCGAGGGGACCAGGTTGGTCATAAAATTCCTGCCCCGCACGTTCAAGTTTCTAATATTGTAAACGTTGGTCGCAGAGAATATTGCTCGTTGGAGCACAACCGGAGATAAGCCGTTGTATGCACCGGCATTTAAAAGTACATCAATATCCAGCGCAATAAGGTGATCATTCTTATCAAGCGCGGCCTTAAAACGTACTTTGGACGGATGCCGTTTTGTTGAACATATAATATCTTCATCTCTGTCATAGATCAGCATGACCGGTTGCTTGATCTTGTTTGCCGCGATCGCAACATGGCAACCATTCAATGAGGGAAATTCTTCTTTTCCGCCAAATGCACCGCCGGTTACCGATTGCACAACCCGGATCTTATCTTCAGGAAGCGCCATGGCTTCGAGTAAAGCATTCTTAACATAAAAGGGACATTGCATGGAACCGTAGACAAAGAGGGTATCGTCTTTGAATTCGGCTGCCACACCCTGTGGTTCCAGATAAACGTGTTCTTGATATCCGGTGCTAAAAGTATCTTCAATGATGCGATGCGCCGTTTCAAAGGCTTTTTCCGGATCTTCTTTTTTATAATGATAATCCGTAAAGACCGTTGATCTTTCCTCTGCCTCTTCCAGGGTGAACAGGGCAGGTTCTTCTTTATATTCGATCTTGATGTTTTCGGCAAGTGAATACACCATTTCGCGATCGGGGCCCACAACCAGCAAGATAGGTTGTCCGATATACTGAACATCATCTTCGGCAAAGAGCGGATGGTCGGATACCACTGTCCGCATTCTATTGGCTCCCGGCACATCGTGTTTGTCTACAATATAATAGCCTTCCGGTATATCCGGTATTTCAACGGAAAGGATCTGCGCTTTGGCAACCGTGCTTCTGATGGTTTTTGCAAACAATAGATTCTCGAATGTCCAATCTGAAATATACTGTGCTTCTCCTCGAAGTTTCTGTCTGGAGTCAACGCGAATAACGGATGTACTGATCGGCTTGTTCAAGTCTTGCCCTTTACTTTTCTATCATATTTTTATAGTATGCTTTAATTTTTTGATAATCTTCTGATGTATCAACGTCAAGTCCAATTCCGGGATCATTGACGTCCACGAGCTTTACTTGCTCTTTGCTGTGAATATAATTTCGCAATATTTCCGAATCGTCCCACATCAATATTTCAGGAATAAGTTTCGAATTAAAAAGAACGGGGTGACCTTTCTTGCCGAGATATCTTGGAATAACTATATCCACATTATATCCAATTAATGTTTTATATGTTTTGCTGCTCACAACCGGTTGGTCGCCGGGTATGACAAAGAACCTCTCTGAGCTGACTTCTGCAATACCCGTTTTGACAGAGTAGAACATCCCCAGTTCCACATGCGTGTTTTTCACGACCTTTACTTTTGGAATGCCGGAAACTATATCGTGAATAACATCAAATTGATGACCGCCGACCACAATAATATGCTCACAAAATTCGCTCATGCTATCGATCGTTCTTTGCAAAATGGTCTTCCCGCAAAGATCCAGTCCCGGCTTAAAATCGCCGGCACGTGACGAATAGCCTGCAGCCAATATCACACCGTCCACGTTCATGTGATCTCCTCGATACTCTTGATCGATTTCCGGGGAAATTCGATCTTTCGTGTTGCGGCATCTATATCTTTCAGTCCCGATCCCGTGATCAGCAAAACAACCCTTGCGCCGGGATCTATGCCTTTTTTCGTCTTCTTATACCCGGCATAGGACGCCGCTGCTGCCGGTTCGGCAAAGAGTCCGGCCTTTTCAGATAATTCTTTTTGTGCCGATAATATTTCCTCATCTGAAACCAAAACGGATTGGCCTTTGAATGCTTGCAGTTGCTTCAAAGCATAATACCCGCATCGCGGAACATCAACGGCAATGGAATCGGCGATCGTCAAAGCATCCACTTTTTCAAAAGTGCCAGTCTGAAGTGCGTCATGAATGGCAGCAGATCCTTCGGCCTGAACGGCGATAACAGTCGGCATTTTTTCTATCAATCCGAATTGCAATAGATCTTTGAATCCTTTGTAAACACCACTCAAGATCACCCCGTCGCCAACCGGTACAAAAACATGATCTGGTGCATCTCCAAATTGACGAAACAATTCGATAGCGACCGATTTCTTGCCTTCAATGGTTAAGGGATTATAGGCAGTATTGCGACTTAACAATTTATGTTTTTCGGAGTACCCCAAAGAAAGGTCAAATGCCATATCATAATTACCATCCACAGACATAACATTAGCACCGTACTGCAAGGCCTGGATCATCTTGGCTTTGGGTGCCGTCTTGGGTAAAAAAATGGTCGCCTTAATTCCACACGCGGCCGCGATGCCCGCCATAGACGAGCCTGCATTTCCCGTTGAAGCCAACACGATCTCTTTGATGCCATGCTTCATTGCAAATGCCGCAACCAAAATGGACGCCCTGTCTTTAAATGATCCCGTTAAATTTCCCGTGTCATCTTTTAAGTAAAGTTGCTTATGATCATCTAAATGTTCTGCCTTCCAAAGCGGTGTATTTCCAACCGGCAGATCAGGCATATCCCCCGGATCAAGCGGAAGTAATTCTTCTATATTGAAGGGTCCATCCACGGAATACCTTATCTCTAAAATCCCGCGCAGTGGTTCATTGTCTTTTTGTTCTTTTGAGCAAAAAGGACAAACCATTAAGTCCGGCGTGATCTCAAATTCTTTTCCGCATTGCGAACAGACATATTTACTT
>CAZSGO010000079.1:0-3399 GCA_964606395.1 uncultured bacterium | reverse complement strand
CCCATAACAGCCTTTGCGGTATGCAATCTATTCTCGGCTTCATCGTAGATAATGGCCGCTTCGCTGTCAATAACTGCGGGGGTTACTTCATTACCGCGATCTGCCGGTAATGCATGCATATACTTGACACCTTTTTTGGCAAGCCCCATACGGCGTTCATCACAGATCCAGTCTTTATGTTTTTCAAGGTTCGCTTTCATTTCTTTCATGCATTCGGCTTCATTGGCATTGTATTCATCAAAGGTATAATTTCCAAACCCGCCCCAATTTTTTGGAATAACGATATCGGCGTCTTCAAACCCGGCATCCATGTCATCAACAAAATTCAGTTTTCCGCCTGCTGCTTTTGCATTGCCCTCGGCGACTTTAACAAGATCTTTATAAAGCGGGAATTCCTTGGGTGCGGCAACGGTGACATCCATACCGTAACGAGGGAAAAGCAGGATCTGTGAAAGCGGTACGGACAAAGGCTTGGCATGTGATGTCGCATAAGCCCAGGAGATAGCGATCTTGATATCTTTCAGATCTTTGCCAAAATATTCCTGTATGGTCATGAGGTCGGCAAGCCCCTGCATGGGATGATAAAGATCATCCTGTAGGGACATGATGGGAATAGATGAATTTTCCGCCAATTCGTTCAAATACTTATTTCCAATTCCGTAAAAGCAATTTCGGCAAGCGATCCCATGTCCCATTCTCGACAGAACAAGCGCTGTATCTTTTGCAGATTCTCCATGTGATAATTGCATTTTATCCGGGGTCAGATCATGTGCGTGTCCGCCCAACTGTGTCATGCCTGCTTCCATGGAATTGCGTGTTCGGGTTGATTGTTCAAAGAACATCATGAACAATGTTTTATCGCGAAGCATGCGGTGGGGTTTCCCCTTGTAAAATTTTTGCTTTAATTTTCCCGCCAGATCCAGTGTAAAATCAATCTCTTCTTTTGTCCAATCCTGCAGGGTGATAAAATGTTTTCCCTTGAAATCTTTCGTTTTCATTCCGTTTCCTTTATTATCGATCCGTTATTTATTTGTTTTCCAGTATGTAGGGTAATGCCGCATAAAATGCCGCGCATTTTTCAAGATGCTCCACCGGCACCTTTTCATTCGGCGCATGGGCCATCACTTCATTGCCCGGCCCAAAGCCGATACAGGGGATCTTGTGTTTACCGCAGAGCGCAACACCATTGGTTGAGAACGTCCATTTATCGATACGTGGAGCTTCGCCAAACAACGCGATATGCGTCTGTACGCCTGCCTGTACAAGTGGGTGGTCTTCCGGGATCTTCCATGTCGGGAAGTATTTTTCCTGTTTAAAAATATTGCCTTTGTAACTTTCTCGCGCATAGATCGGGACGCTCACTTCACTATCGTCTCCAATAATATGCTGAACTTCGGCCACGGCGGATTCTTTTGTTTCACCCCAGGTCAATCTGCGATCGATATGCATAAATGCCTTATCGGGAATTGCACAAAGTGACGGTGTTTCGGTTGTTAATACAGTAGGGGCAATACTGCCTTTTCCAAGAAATTCGTCGTCCTTTAATTCTTCGTGTAATTTTTGGATCGCCAGAGCTGTCTTCGCGCCGGAGTAGATCACATTCTTGCCGCGCTCAGGCGCCGAACCATGTGCCGATAAACCGGTGATATGAACTTCCATTTCCATGCGTCCGCGGTGACCGCGATATAATCCAAGATTTGTCGGTTCGGTTATCACGGCAAGATCCGGGACCAATTTTTCTTCCTCGATCAGGTAAAGCCAGCATAGTCCATCACAATCTTCTTCCATAACTGTAAACGTGAAATAGATAGAATAATCGCCATCATAATTCATCTCTGTCAAAATGCGTGCAGCAGTTACCATAGAAGCAGCTCCGCCTTCCTGGTCGACCGTGCCTCTGCCGTGCACATACCCATCTTTGATCAATCCTGAAAATGGGGAGGTATTCCATTGAGATTTATCGCCGGTATCAACCGTATCGATATGAGCATCAAATGCCAATATTTTCGGTCCTTTACCCACACGTGCGATCAAATTACCCAAACCGTCAATACGGACATCTTTAACTCCTGCGTTCTCTAGCTGCTCTTTTATTTTAAGGACAACTTGTTCTTCTTCACCGCTCAGTGATGGGATCTTTACCATTTCAGATAAACATTCGGCAGTATATTGACTGTATTGTTCTGCTGTTTCTCTTATTTTTTTTATCTTTTCCAAATTTTCTCCAATGATCTATGATCAGTTAATAACACTTTCTATGGCTTTCTTAATGACGTGCATATTCAGCGCAGTTCGTAATGATATTTCGCCAATCCAATTATCTTTTAATTCGACCTGTTTGACCGAGAATTTTTTATCCAGTTTGATCGTAAACGACGGAGAAGAATAAACATATCCGTCCTCTTCAACATCCAGGCGATAGATCACATCATTCTGTTTACAAAGCATATGATCTCCCTTGTCCCAATAACCCCTTTCCATCGATTCAAAACTTTCAGGACTGAGAGCGACATTGGGTTTATCTGCAAAGGGTCGGCCTTCGGTCGGACAAAAGGTGGTGCAATTGCCGCATTCGTTACACAGATCGGCAATATTTAGAATTTGATATTGCTGCTCAATGATAAAATTTGAATCCGGTACGATTGTGTACATGCCATTATTTACCATGATCTTTTCAATTTTCTTGTCGATGGGTTTAAGTTCATAACCCACATTTGCCCGGTTCGGACAAACCGTAATACAGATATCACAGATCTCATCGCAGTTAACGCATCGTGCCGATTCAAGAATAACCTCATCTTGGCTCATGGGCAGATCAACAAGTGCATCCAATGTTCTGTTTTCGATCTCACGTGTTTTAAGTTTTATCCCGGGAATGATCCTGGAAAGTTTTTGATGATGTTGTTCGCGAGAGTTTTTGTCGCGTTCCAATGTGTCAGTCCCGGATATCTCAATGCCCATCTTTAACAAGATCTTTATCGCAACGTCTTTCCCGTCTGCTATGGCTTTGATCAAAAACGATGCACCCCGATATGCATCACCACCAATAAATACATTCTCCAAACGCGTTTCTAAACCCAGCTTGCTCTGCAACAATTCTTCATCAACAAAATCCACATTCAGACTTTGACCGAACGCCGGGATCAGTGTATCAACCGGAAGTTCAAATTCTTTACCGGGAATGATCACAGGTTTTGGTCGTGCATTATTTTCGGCTTTTTCCAATCGCATGCTGTGGCATTCCAAAGCTGTGATCTTCCCGTCTTTAGATAAAACGCGTGCCGGTGATGCCAGTTCAAGCAATTGAATATTTTCTTCCAAAGCAGCTTCTATTTCATCATTGTCTGCGGGCATTTCATGTTGTGTGCGGCGGTAAACAATGGAAACAGTACTGTTTGG
>CAZSGO010000078.1:0-7761 GCA_964606395.1 uncultured bacterium | reverse complement strand
AAATTACCATTTACTTTCTTTTGCCTTTTGCCTTTTGCCTTTTGCCTTTTGCCTTCTTTCTTCTTGCTTTATTTCCATTAAAATCATATCATTACGATTAAAAACGAATGGACATTAAATGCAATATAAACGTAAAATACTTTTAATACTCTTGCTTTCACTCAGCTTGCTATTGGCATCTACTCCGGCTTATTATGCCGATAAATTTCTATTTTCTTTAGATAAAAACGAAGCTGTATTAACTGCCGAACAGTGTGAAAGTTTGAATACTCCCTATCCTGAATTGAACAGATTAATTGCAAAATATAATATTATTAAGATCGAACGATGGTTACCTAATGCCAAAGATACAGATCATGATGGTGATATTTATTTAAATAGAATTTATCGTTTGACGAGTAAACAGGATATTGAAGCATCCTTATCCTTTATCTCGGAAGTGAAAAACGCAACAAGAGCTATTCAAGGAGCTGAGCGGGAACCTATCATGCGAAAGCAGTCTATTCCAAACGACCCGATGATCGGCAACCAATGGTATCTTGTAAAATCTCAGGCAATTGAGGCTTGGAATCTCTGGGATCTGGAAGCCGGAGAAACACCGGGTGACCGCGAGATCGTTGTTGCTATCGTTGATGACGGCGTTGAATATACCCACCCCGATCTTTGGAAAAATATTTGGATAAATCAGGATGAGATCCCAGAACTTTATTTCGCATTAACAGATACGGATGGCGATGGATATATTACAGCCGAAGAAGCGGTAAATTCCGTTGGAGATATAAGCGGCAACGGAGTAGCGAACTTAAAAGACATTCTTTTAAGCACCTCATTTTTGACCGACGATATTGACAATGACGGTGACGGATATGTGGACAATATAATTGGGTGGGATACCAATGAGTCGAGTGGAAGCTCCGATGACGATAGGGACCCCATGGTGTCTAATAATAGTCACGGAACACACGTTGCGGGCCTCGTAGGGGCAACAACGGATAACAATGTTGGTGTGGCGTCAGTTGCATATAATGTGTCTATCATGCCCGTTAAGGCCACTGGAGACGAAACTACAAATAGCATTAATACCGGATGGGACGGTATAAATTATGCGGTTTATGCCGGAGCAGATATTGTCAATTGTTCATGGGGCGGGCCGGGCTATAGCTCTTATGCACAAAATTTGGTTAATATTGCTTATAACACGTATGGAGTACTTATTGTAGCGGCAGCGGGTAATGGTGATGATGATGGTGGTCCAAGCGATGAACCTCATTATCCCTCGGGATATGATCATGTAGTTTCCGTTACAGCTGTTAGTCCCGCCGATAAATTTTCCTGGGCAAATTATGGGGCAGCTGATATTGCCAATAATTTTTATGGTGTGGATATTTCAGCGCCGGGCGAAAGTATGCTCAGTACATACCTCACAAAAGAAAATTCTTACGCTTATCTAATGGGAACATCCATGGCGTCGCCAATGGTCGCTTCGTGTTTTGCTTTGCTAAAATCCGTTTATCCTGATAGTTCAAATGACTGGTTGGTTGATCGCATGTTGGTCCAGACGGATCCCATCGATGATCTTAATCCCGGTTATGAAGGTCAATTGGGCACCGGACGCGTTAATATTTTAAAAGCGTTATTTTTTGATAAATGGCCTAAATTATCTTTTTCCAATCAGGTTGAAACGATTGAACAGGGTGACTCTGATTCAATTTTAAATCCGGGTGAAAACATATCATTATTGATCGAATTAAAAAATGATCCGGGCTGGAAAAGCGCAAGCAATGTTAGGGGAATACTTCGCTCGGATACAGAAGGGATCACCATAGTGGATAGCGTGGGAACCTGGGAATCCATTGCGGAGAACAGTACATCAATAAATAGCGATAATGGATTTACGGTTCAATTTTCAAATGAACTGCGTCCCGACGATTATAATTTTAAATTAAACCTGGAATCAAATTCATCCGATGGATTTCCTTATAAAAGAACAATTGATGTTTATGTTACTCTGTCTTTGGATCAAGAAGGTTTCCCTTTTCATGCAAATACCGAGGTTGAAGCATCACCGCTTTTTGTGGATATAAATAATGACGGATTTAAAGAGGTCATATTTGGTGATAAGAGCGGGGATCTTTATATTATAGATCATAAAGCTGACACGCTTGCCGGCTTCCCTAAGTCTCTGGGTTCGCAAATTGGTGGAGTTGCCGTTGCCGATATTGACCTGGATGACACGCTTGAGATCGTGGTGACCGCTTTTGATAAGTTGATCCGGGTATATGATGTCTACGGAAATCAAGAATGGACCCGTCATGCCGATTTGTTTATTACCGCTATTCCCGCTATTGGAAATATTGATAATGACCCCGAGTTGGAAGTGGTTGTTGGTTCATATGACCAAAAAATATATGCAATTAACCACGATAGCACGGATGTAGCCGGTTTCCCCTATGCGACAGGACAGCTTCTGCATAGCGGAGTATCATTGGCAGATCTTAATGCCGACGGCTTGGATGATATTATTTATGGCAGTAAAGGCGGACAGTGTTCTATAGTAATGACCGACAGCACAATACTTAACGGTTGGCCCGTTAGTACATCCGGCTCAATAACATCAGAACCCCAGGTGATCGTTGGCGGTGAAAATGAAGCCCTTATATTAATTGGGAATGATGTGGGTGATATGTACGGCTTTAACCTTGATGGTACGCAAAGATTCATGATAGATGGCTCGGGATCAATAAAAGCGTCTCCTGCAATTTACCACTCGGATGACAATATCTATGCTTTCTTTGCAACGTCACAGGGCTATATTTACAAAATTGACCTAATGAACAATTCACTTGAAACCGGTTGGCCAAAACAGATCAGTCCGGTAAATCAGTCCCTTGCTATTGCCGATATCATTGATAACGAAAGTGAAGCAGCACAAGTTCTTGCTATGGGGAATAATGGTTATATTTATGCTTTTGATATGACGGGAAATACAGTTTCAGGATTTCCGATCAACACGCGGTTTTTATCAAAATCAGCATTGGCGATAAGCGATATTGATCATGATGGCGATAACGATATTATAGCGGGTAATTACTCCGGGTTATCGGTAACTGATCTAAAGGGTATGGCCGGGAAAGTACATTGGCCCATGCATCGTGGAACGCCTGACAGAAGAGGGTCCGTAACCACAACGTGGACGAAAATTAAAAATATAGATATTCCGGAAGAATATGCATTTGAACTGATCGGCAATGCACCGAATCCGTTCAATCCCATGACGATCATCCGGTATAGAATTAATGATATTGCACCACTTGACCTTCGCATCTATTCCCTTGATGGCAGATTGGTAATGAACAGGCAGATTACGAACCCGGTATCGGGTATAAATGAGATCACGGTAAATATGAATGGTTATTCCAGTGGAATTTATCTGTATTCTCTTAGTTATCGGAATAGAACACAGAAAGCAAAAATGATCTACTTGAAATAAGATCATCGATTTTTGTTTGATACTCAACAAATTGAAGCACACGGTCTGGCGAATAAAAACGCTTGCAAAAATATATTAAAGGTTTTATAATTACGGGCTTGAGATATCGGGCGTTTAGCTCAGTTGGTTTAGAGCACCTGCCTTACAAGCAGGGGGTCGGGGGTTCGAGTCCCTCAACGCCCACAAAAAAAGAGGTTCATAGAACCTCTTTTTTTATATCATCGGTTTTTTTATAGAAGGGTTTATTTTAATAAAACAAGTTTTTGCGAATGTATGATCCCGTTAACCTGCATTTTAACAATATATACACCGGTGGACATATTTGACGCATCCCAGATCAAGTTATAAACTCCCGGTTTAACGGAACCATTTTCTAATTGTTCAACCAATAGTCCACGAGTATTAAAAATTGACACGTCAACAAAGCTGAATTCTGTTAACCGATAGCTGATAGTTGTTTTTGGGTTAAAAGGATTGGGATAAGCTTTCAAATTGAAATCAATTGGGATGATCTCTTTAATACTCGTTTCACCTACGTTTATGGATAAGCTGTCCAGCCTGCCAATGTTATTGCCAATATCAACACCCGAGATCCGGTAATAGTATGTTTCTCCGAATGTCACAAGCGAATCTGCATATGTGTAATCGGTTTGTATCGATACGGTTCCCTGTCCCAGCAGGGCATTTGAATTTATATAAGAAGCCAAGGAACTCCAACTTGAAAGCGAATCGGTCTTTTTCTCGAGAATAAACCCAAGATTTTCAGTTTCTGTTGCAGTAGACCAGTTAAGAACAACTGAAAGATCCTGTGTGGTTGCCGACAAACCTAAAAATTCTACAGCTAAGGGTAAGGCTGTGAGCAAAGAGAAGCTTGACCATATGGCCAATAATGAAATAATTTTCTTTGTTGATCTGTTCAAAATAACTCCTGTAATAAATGTATAAAACGGATTTTTTTTTCACAAGTCCTTTATGGTGAATAAATTCGCACACAAATCGCCTTATTAAGTGTGAAAAATAGGTTGTCGGCCACCGGTTCTCAACAAATTTATAAAAGGGTTTTATACCGCTAGAATTCCTCTTAAATTATCCTTCATGAATGATGGAGATAATATGTCGAAAATGACAGCAGATACAATACGCTTACTTGCCGCGGACATGGTCCAAAAGGCAAACTCCGGACATCCCGGACTTCCAATGGGCATGGCCGATTGTGCAACGGTGCTTTGGACAAAATTTTTAAAATATAATCCCCAAGACCCCAATTGGCTTGGACGAGATCGCTTTGTTATGTCTGGAGGACATGGGTCCTCATTACTATATGCGGTTTTACATCTTGCCGGCTATGATATCTCTTTGGATGATCTTAAAAACTTTCGTCAATGGAATTCAAAAACACCGGGACATCCCGAGAGCCATCTGCCGGGTGTGGAAACCACAACAGGACCATTAGGACAAGGACTTACCAACGCGGTTGGATTAGCCCTGGCGGCGCGCATGACCGCAGCACAATGGAATGATGAGAATGGCTCTGTTTTTGGACAAAATTTTACATATTGTTTCTGCGGTGATGGTGATATGATGGAAGGTATCAGTCATGAAGCCTCTTCCTTTGCCGGTCATCTTGGTTTGGGAAAGCTGATCTGTTTTTATGATAGCAATCGCATAACGATCGATGGCTCTACGGACCTGACATTTACCGAAGATGTGGCAATGCGCTTTCGCGCTTATCATTGGCAGGTTCAGGAAATTGACGGCCATAATCACGAACAAATTGCAAAAGCAATTGAAAAAGCCCAAGAGGAATCTGATAAACCCTCATTGATCATAGCAAAAACACATATCGGGTTTGGGAGCCCAAATAAGCAGGATACAAGTGCAGCACATGGGTCCCCGCTTGGAGAAGATGAACTTAAGTTAACTAAAAAAGCGCTCGGTTTTCCGGAGGACAGATCGTTCTATATCCCCGACGAGGTTACAAAAGAATTTCAAACATACCTTAATAGCCTTAGGGATGATTATAAAAAGTGGCAAGCTGATGTACAAGCATGGCAAGCGGCTTATCCAGATGCTTACGAAAAATTTAAAGCCCAGACATCAAAAAAACTGCCTTCGGATATAAGAAAAAAAATATTAGACAGTTTAAGCGGAAAAGATAATTCTACCCGTGCCCATTCGGGAAATATTTTGCAAGAGATCGCAAAGCATGTTTCCGGACTTGTTGGAGGCTCAGCCGATCTTGGAGCATCCGATAAAACAACGTTAAAGGGCGGAGGTTCAATTAGCCGAGATGATTTTTCCGGAAGAAATATTCATTACGGTATACGCGAATTTGCTATGGGTGCGGTCATGAATGGAATGGCCTTATACGGCAACGGCTTTATCCCATACGCGGGAACGTTCTTGGTCTTTTCGGATTATATGCGATCCGCGATCCGCATGTCGGCATTAATGAAAAATCAAGTTATTTATGTGTTTACGCATGACAGTATTTTTGTCGGTGAAGACGGGCCTACCCACCAACCTATTGAACAGATCATGTCCTTGCGCCTTATTCCCGGTCTTCAGGTTATTCGACCTGCCGATGAAAAAGAAACAGCCGAGGCATGGCTTGCGGCACTTGAATATCACGACGGTCCGACCGCGCTGATCTTAACGCGTCAAAATTTACCCGAATTACATAAAAACGATCATTGTTCTATAGTAGATTTTAATAAAGGTGCCTATATTATAAAAGATTCAAAAACACAGCCGGAAATCGTATTATGTTCTTCGGGCTCAGAACTTGCTTTATGTGCGGCAGCGGCCGACAAATTGACAGCGGAAGGGTATAATCTCCGTGTTGTTTCCGTCCCGTCATATGAAACTTTTTTAAAGCAGGAACAATCATATAAAGATAGTGTTATTCCAGTGGACGGCACACCTGTGATCACTGTTGAGGCCGGCCGAACAGTCGGCTGGGGAAATCTGACAGGTAATCCGGGGCTGCATCTTGGAATAGACCATTATGGGTCGTCAGCGCCCTATCAGATTTTAGCTGAAAAATTTGGATTTACGGAAGAAGCCGTTTATAATAAAGTAAAAGCGTGGCTCTCCAAAAGTTGAGGCATAAATTAGTTTAGAAAAATTAATGTTTTTTTTAACGAAGATATTATATTTGTAAGCTGTGCCACCTTAGCTCAGTCGGTAGAGCAACGCTTTCGTAAAGCGTAGGTCGCCGGTTCAAATCCGGCAGGTGGCTCTAAGAAATAATAAGGAATTGTTATGAGTATGTTCAAATGGTTAAATAGCGATATTGCGATCGATCTGGGGACAGCAAATACGCTTATACATATGCGCGGTGCAGGCATTGTAATTAACGAACCTTCCATTGTTTCAAAATCAACAAAAACCGGAAAGATCATTGCCGTTGGGAACGAAGCCCGAGACATGTTGGGTCGTACACATCCCAATATTACAACGATCCGCCCGATGAAAGATGGCGTGATCGCTGATTTTGAAATGACAGATGGTATGTTGCAGGGATTCATCAAGAAGATCAACCTCTCGCGCTTTGCTCGCCCTAAAATGGTTATTTGTGTTCCTTCGGGCATTACTGAAGTTGAAAAAAGAGCTGTACAGGAAAGTGCAGAACGTGCAAATGCCAGCCGGGTCTATCTTATTGAAGAACCCGTTGCCGCCGCAATTGGTATTGGGATCGATATCAGCAAGCCCATTGGAAGTATGATCGTTGATATTGGTGGCGGGACCACCGAAATTGCCGTTCTTGCTCTTAATGGTGTCGTTGCAAAAGAATCGATCCGTGTTGCAGGGGATGAATTGAACAATGCCATTGTTCATTATTTTCGTGGAAAACATAATTTGTTGATCGGAGAACGCACAGCTGAAGAGATCAAGAAAGCAGTTGGTTCAGCTATCCCCACAGAGGAAAAGATCATAGCCGTTAAGGGGCGAAACCTTTTAACCGGTATTCCACGTACAGTTGAGGTCGATTCAAACGACGTATCGGAATGTTTACAAAAAACTATCGAAATGATGATAGCTGCAATAAAAAGAACACTGGAACATACACCCCCGGAACTTTCTGCGGATATTCTGGATCGTGGTGTGATCTTGACCGGTGGCGGATCATTGTTGCAAGGACTTGATGAACGTATTCGCCGTGAAACAAATTTACCGGTAAGTATTGCGGACGAACCACTTCTCTCCGTTGCCAAAGGAACCGGAAAAGTATTGGAGAATATCGAAAATTACCTTGATATTTTGTTGTA
>CAZSGO010000077.1:0-7778 GCA_964606395.1 uncultured bacterium | reverse complement strand
ATCAGCAACATTTTTCTTGAAATAAGCTGATCGCCAGCCTGAAGGCGATAGATATAAATGCCTGAGCTTTGATCACCGGCATTCCAAGTGACGTCCCAATGACCTTCTTCTTTATAACCGTTATAAAGCGTTTCAACTAAGCGACCTTTTATGTCGTAGATCTCAAGGGTAATATTTTGAGATTTCGGTAGATCATAGCTGATCGTTGTTGTTGGATTGAAGGGGTTGGGATAAGCGTTGTATAAAATAAATCCATCATCGTTTATAATCGTTTCAGATATCCCAATATATGTAACGGTTCTGGTAAAATACTTGATCATATAGCCATAAAAATCTGCAATATACAGATACTCAGTATAACCATCAAAATCATAGGCAACCGCACAAGGCGCTCTTAATGTACAAGTATTTAAGATTGAATCAACTTCGCTTGAATCAATGACGCCCGTTGCAAGCCAAATTGCCACTTGATTATCTGTGACCATTCCCAAGCTGAAACCGCCGATATCCGTTATAGAACTGTCGGTATTTGTGAAATACTTTATTTCATAGTCATTAAGGGGATCTACGACCAGAATACCGTCATTTTGCGCATCACGGCTCATCAGCCAGAAGTAATCGTTTGGACCTGATGAAACATACATGATATTACCAATTGGAACACTCAGTTCTGATAACCAAATAGTATCTCTAACATAACCTTCCTCGGGATTTCCGTTCCATTCGACAAAATATTGCCCGCCAAGAGAGGGACTGACAATGATATTCCCATCGTAAGTACAGGCAAGATTTCTACCCCCGGGTCCTCCGGTTAAAGTATCAACAACATTGAAATCACTGTCCCATATGACGATTGTGCTGCCTATTATTTGTTGTGATAAAAAATATTGATTGTTGTCATAGACAAAAGCTTCAATTCCTCCCGAACAATTTAAATCGGTTGAGGGACTTTCATTTATTATTGAATAGTCATCTACATCAAATATTCTAATTTTATCGTTCATATAATCGGCAAAAGCAATGTTGCCATTACCCAGTTTTGCAAAACCGCGACTATGATTAATTGTATCAAGACCGGCTATTCCCTCAATTTCAGGACCGATGGTATCAATTATGCCACTTTCAGGATCATAAATAAATATAAGTTGTTCTTGAAAATATGAACTATAATAAGTGCTTGTCCATACATGACCTTTGCCATCAACCTCAACACCGGAAAGAGGTGATCGGGACCAAAAAGGAACTGTATGTGGGGGTGGACTGTAAATCGGATTTGATTGCCAAACATAAGGTCCGGCAATTAGTGGGCATATCATTATAATAAATAAAAATATTGAAAGTAGCTTTTTCATTTTTTACTTCACTAAATGGGTAATTTTAATATACTACCTTTAAGTTTAAAAAAAAAATCAACTTATACAAGAATATTTTTTTTTGAATGTATAATAGATTGCAGTATTCATATATAGCGGTTAATGGAATGCTTAGAGAGATCCTGACCCCGAACCAATCGGGGCAGGATGACGACGCTGTGGTGGGTTTAGATCAAGGGACAGATATATTTGTCCCCTACATGTCGCTTTCCCTCTTCTCCCCATCGCCCCTTCTCAGTGCTCCCCCTCAAGTTTTTTGGCACAAAAAACAAATCCTGCTTCACCTCATCCTTCGCTAAAGCTACGGATGACAAGAAGGCTACGCAGGACAGGCATCCGCGAAGTGGATGTTGATGCGGGATTCGCCTTTGCTAAAGCTTCAGAAATTCAAGAATCGCATTTTTACAGTTTTACATTTCACGCCTTACGCATTATTCTATCCAAGATCAAAGCTGGATCAATATTGAGTTTTGTAAAAGCAAACCATTTTTTGCTAAGATCTTTCAATGAAGCACCAATATGGTAGACTTGTTCACCATCTATGATCACAAAACGGTCATGAGCTTTATCGAATTCATAGATTTTTATTGGATCATATTGGATATTGTGTTTCTCGAGGTCAAGCTTGAGCTGTTTTGAGATGTTATTAGTAAAAATAGTAAGGTCAATATTGCAATTTCGTTTGGTAAATAAGGTTAAAACCGTATCGTCAATATAATTATCTATAAGAATAATACTTTTCTTGGCCGAACGAATAATATCCGACACAAGCTTGTAAGCATCAAATATCTGACCATCAAAGAAAATACCTTGCTTTGGTATGGCATTTGGACCCTCTAATGCTTGAAATATTGTCTTAAAACGTTGCTCATTCTCCAACTGATTTAACTCTAACAGATCAAGTCTGTTAAAAACTGAAGCTTTGCTTGAAATAAAATGGCGCATTTCAACAAAGGCATTCATGATTTTGATGCTTATATCGATGGCAACGCTGCTCTTTAATACAGCGGAAAGCATCGCAACACCCTGTTGGGTAAAAACATAAGGAAGGTATCTGTTGCCGCCTCGACCCTTTGAGGTCACAGATTGTGACCTCAATTCTTCAATCTCATATTGGCTTAACTGAAATCTGAACGTTTCCGGAAATCGTTCAATATTCCGTTTAACGGCTTGGTTAAGCACTTTTGTTTCAACCTGATACAATAAAGCCAAGTCCCTGTCAAGCATCACATGCATGCCACGAATAGTATGTATCATATTGTGAATTATATTATTTCCCGCATTTTCAGTTAGGCGGATTTCTTGTTTTTCTACCATTGACCTCATCCCATTTGCTTAATATCACCTCATAATATATTTAATTTCAAAGTGTAAATGTTCAACCTGTGTAGGATCTGTGAAGCAGGTCACAAGAATCATTGAAAAAAATGATTGTAAGCATTCCGGCAATCCCTATTCGCCTCCACCAATATAGGAATACAAAAAAACACTCCGAAATAAAAAAAGACGCGATGAATCGCGTCTCTACATTTCACGTTTTACGTCTTACATTTTGCATCTTTACAGATTTCCCCTTCAATTGAAAATTAATGCAATTTAAAAATGCGGACACATAGGTCCGCATCTACTTAAATCTTTTTACTTTATTCTTTTATCTTCACGGGTCACCGATCACAGGTTACAGGTCACCTCCTAAAGACCACAGCCACCTCGGACTTGAGAAGCCGTCGCCGTTATATTCCCAGGCGCAATCGATACGTAGAAGTGCAAATCCAAGATAGACTCTAACGCCCATTCCGACGGACCCGATCATGTCTTCCCAAGTATTTCCAATGGGCCAGGCACCGTTTTCCACCAATTGAAGATCATTGCTCCAGGCGGCTCCGACATCGGCGAACAATACGCCTCTAACCTGGAAAAATGAAATGGGCGGCAATCCCAATTTTGCATATTCGATAAAAGGGAATCTCAATTCCGCATTGAAAAGCATAAATTTATCACCCCAAGTCTGGAACAGGGTCGCTCCACGGACCGGCATAATGTATTCGCTGAGATAATACATGCTCAATTGGTCTGAAAAACTGTCGCCGCTATTCCCAAAAATAGGTGCATTGGGATTATAGACATAGTTGATCCAATTGTCTATACCACCCAGTAAAAAGGTTTGCGGATTGGGTCCGAAAGAAGCTCCGCCATTAAAGCGGAAGGCAAGATGATAATCATTTGTGATCTTGAAATATTGACGAAAATCCAATTTTGTCGTATAAAACACGGGAGTTTCAGCAGTGATCTTTGGCGACATTTCAAAACTCAGTCGATAACGGTTCCCATCCATCGGTCCGGTATAGGAAAAGATCGTATTATCTTTAACAATTGCCAGCTCAGAACGAAATTCGTGTATATCTTCATCATAAAGTGCCGCAATGGCCGGATCGTCCAAAAGGTCCCGTTTTACATAATAATATGAATTATTCAATTCGATACGATGGTGCTTATTAATGGGATAATCGGCAATAAAATTAATACTTCTGTTGGTATAGCGGGTCACAAAATATCCAAAAGGATTTGTTTCCGATGTCTCACCCGGAATATAAGTAGCATAATTATCGGATTGGTTCACCACGATCAATCCAAAATTGGGACGATAGCGCCGATAGTAATAAGCTAAGGCATAATCTGAATTCTGGAGGTCAATATAAAGATCAGTGCCAATATAGACCTGATGATCACCCATGACGTCCGAGAACATGAAGGTTGCCTGTCCCTGTACTCCATAAAAAGTTGAAAAACCGAATTGACTGTCCACAAGATCCAGCGAAAATTTTGTTTTATAGGGCTTGTCGATATAAGATCCCGTGGCATCAATGATCTCGGTGCTGTCCAACGCCACGATCTGAGAATCGAGTGCTTCCGCGCCATAGGCATATTCGGGTACAAATACGTAATCCGCATAATCCGAAAACCGTTCTATTTCATCATCGCCCTTAACGATCTTCACTTTGTCATCTTCCGGTTTTTTATTCTCGGCCAATCTGAGGATGCGTTCTTTTTTCATAACATCTTCGGTCACATCAAATGGCGCATCGGGGGATTCGGATATATAGTGTGTTGGACTTAGCTCTTTTTGCTCCATCTCAAAAGGATAATTCATACGGAAAATATCCCAACCATAATCCTTAAAAGCACAAAAGATCAGATTTTCGCCCGTACGGTCAAGGTTCAAATGGAATATACCGCCCACCACATTGGATATCGGGTATGCATTGCCTTCATTCGGCTTTATATAAATATTATTGATCCCATTATCATCCGAGGTATAAACAAATCCCCTTCCCTGAGGATCCATGTAGGGATAATTTTCATCATGGTCGGTTTGTGTTTTTGCCGTCTTTACTTTAGACCCGATATTAACCATATAAATATCACGCTGATAAGGGTGGCGCACATCACGTGCTATTTTTGTTTTTAAACGTTCACTTACGTAAACTATATTTTGCCCATCGGGAGTCCATTGAGGATTTTCATCTCCAAATTTATCCTGGGTGAGATTTACAAGGATCCTATCCTGCAAGTTATAAATATAAATATCACTTTGAGATCCGTTGTGACCCGAAAAGGCAATGATATTATTGTCCGTCGGGTGATATGCGGCCGAGAATACCCCTTGCAAAGCGGGCATAGGATAGAATTTTTGTTTCCCGTTCTCAACATCCACAATGACCAATGCGTCATGTTGACCGCTTTTTGCAGCGAACACGATATTCTTGGAATCGGCGGACCAGGAAATGCCCGGGGACATCCACTTTAGTTCTTCAAGACTGGCTTTACGCTGACCTTTTACCAAACGTTTCATTCGCTTACCGTCCTGAACATCCATTAAATAAATATCCGCGTAACCCTTTCTATCGCTCAAAAAAGCGATCTGGCTCCCCGAGGGTGATATGGCAGGCGCGATATTCTGAATATTCCTCATTTTTTTATGGTCGGTCAGGCGTACCGAGATCTCACGGATATCTTCACTTTTGCTGATATCGGGCCAATACAATTTTTTTATAAAGTGATGCCATTCCTCGGTAAATTCTTCTTTGGACATATTAAAAGTATACTGAATGCCTTTTTCGACATCATGATATATTTTCAATTTGGTATAAAATTCCGTCATTTTCTGATATCCGTATGTTTCACGGATGAATTTAAAAATACTTTGTCCGCCTTTATAAGCATAGTAGCCCGTTAGCGCTTCCAAGGGATAGGCTTCGAACTGACTATGGTAAGCAAAATCGCGCATGAACATATCGGCTTCTACATCCCAGCGAGAAGATTCATATTCGGCGCTTCCCTCCGCCAACCAAAGGGGTAAATTCAGTCTGACGGCACCCGATATGATCGATTGAATGCTGCCACTGTAATAGAGGTCATTCATAAAAGCATGAATGAGCTCGTGGTGGATCACATGGCGAAAATCGCGATAAGATCCCTCAAAAGGAACGACCACTCGATTCTTGAATAATTCGGTAAAGCCACCCACGCCTTCAGGCATATAGGAATTGGTTGTGTTGGTTTGCTGAAAATCATTGTGACTGTCGTAAACAATAATGGCATAGCGTTTCTTTAGATCCCAATCAAGGAGTGTGGAAATGGATTCATAGGCCGATTCGGCTGTTTTAGCGCAAAAATCCGATATGGCTTTATTTTCGCCGTTAAAATAGATATTGAAATGTTTGCTCTGAATAAAATTCCAGTCAAATACGTCATATTGCACTTTATTTTGTCCGAATTGAGCAAAAGAGAGGTTAAAAACCATCAGTGCCAATATGAATATGTATCGAAATAATTTCATGAGTTTCACTTTATTATGCATCCTAACTACAGGATATTAAATTTGTTTCTTGATTTTTACTTTGAAAGTGATTTCGTAAGAATAGCTCTAATCTCGGAATGGATCTCATCAATACTGCGATTACCATCAATAAGCTTGCAACGATCGGGTTGCTGTTCAGCCAAAACATGATATCCATGACGAACCCGTGCTCTGAATTCCCGGCTTTCACATTCCAGGCGATCGGCAATACCGATCCGTTGAGCGGAAATATCAAGATCGGTATCAATAATAAATGTCAGATCGGGAATAAGTTCATGTGCGCCGATCATATTCAGCTTATCGATCAGGTCCAGAGGTAATTCTCTTCCATAACCCTGATATGCTGTTGTAGAATCGTAAAATCTATCAGACACGACCACCCCTCCTTTTTCAAGATGAGGTTTGATCACTTCAGAAACAAGCTGTGAACGGGCGGCGGCGTATAGCAATAATTCCGTACGGGAGTCCATTTCCATATGTTCTTTGTTCAACAAGACAGAACGAACGGCATTGCCAATAGGTGTATGGCCGGGATCAAAGCAGTGTAATACATCATAATTATTGGAAAGTAATTTAACGCAACGTTTTGCTTGCTCGCTTTTTCCTGAGCCGTCTATGCCTTCGAAAGTAATGAACATGAATATCCTGTAATTTTATTGATTGTTGAATTTATGAAAATATTATTTGAAAAGAAAGCCGATAATATGGTAACTGGTGACTGGTGACTGGTGACTGGTAACTAATGACTGGTAACCAGTTCACAATGAACGATCTCACCAAAATAGATCCGATGGAAATCCGTTTCCCCCGGATACTTGGGCATGATGCTTTCATCCAGAAAATTCTTTTCATCCATATCCTGCCAATACATTTTTTTGCACGCAAGGATCAAGTCCGCTTCGGCAAAACCGGGCGCCTCTACTTCTGGCACAGCGATCGGGGTTAGACCGGCGATAAGATGTTTATCAGGGACATCCCGGCCGGATGTCGAACCCAAATATGCCAGAGCTTTCCTTTTATCTTTCGGAAAGCGGCAGAGTGTAAATGTATCATATTTATCCATGAATTCAAGCGTATGGCGCGACGGTCTGACCACAACTTGAGCAAAAGGCTTGCTCCACATGGATCCGATACTTCCCCATGCGACTGTCATGGTATTAAAATCATTTGTTTTAAAACTTCCGGCTGTCAGCAAGAACCACTCATTTTCCCAGACGTTAAAGGGCTTAAGTGTCAATTCTTTAATATTTAATGTTGATCTTTGCATTAATTATCTCCCTTTTTAAAAAAATAGTAACTTTTTTTTACATTTAAAATTAAATTCTCTTCAACAAAGCAATATAAGGAGTTCCCATGACCCAACAGCTGAATTATGTATGTCCCAAATGCGGCAGCCGCAAATACGAATTGGATGAAATACGCACCACCGGCGGCGGATTAAGCAAATTACTGGATGTTCAAAATAAAAAATTTACCGTTGTCACTTGCGAAAAATGCAAATATTCCGAACTATACAAAGCCAATACCAGCATGCTGGGTAATAT
>CAZSGO010000076.1:0-7850 GCA_964606395.1 uncultured bacterium | reverse complement strand
CGCGGTAATGTGGTCAATCCGGACGATGTTATTGCAGAATACGGTGCGGATACGCTTCGTATGTACGAAATGTTCATGGGGCCCATCGAACGTGCAAAACCCTGGCAAACAGAAGGTTTGGGCGGTATCCATCGCTTTTTAAACCGCGTTTGGCGCATGTATGTTACAGAAGAAGGCGACCTTAATCCGAATATCAAAGAAAACGGAGCAGGGGACACCTTCATGAAAGCATATCATAAGACCGTTCAAGTCGTTGGCGAGCACATTGAACGTGCCCGTTTTAATACCGCTATTGCCCAAATGATGGTCTTTATTAACGAGTGCTACAAAGAAACGACCATAAATCGCGACATGATGACCGGTTTTGTAAAGCTTTTATCGACCTTTGCACCCCATATAGCCGAGGAATTGTGGGAAAAACTGGGTGAAACGTCTGTATTACTGTATGAAACATGGCCGACTTACGATCCCGACATGGTAGTGGAAGATATGATCGAATATCCGGTCCAGATCAATGGAAAGGTTCGTTTAAAGCTCAATATACCGGCCGATGCAGATGAAGCTGTGATCAAAGACACACTTTTTTCACACGAAAAGCTCGGACAGTACATCGAAGGCAAAACCATCGTTAAAACAATTATAGTACCTAAACGGATCATTACTTTGGTAGTCAAATAATTCAGACCCTCATCCTGAACAATGTCAGGCTGTCCGTCAGCTGACGGATCAGGCTTGATTCAGGATCGGATTATTTTGGTAGATTATATAGAGACGCAAGATTTTGCGTCTCTACATTTATTGCCCAATAAAATTTAATAAAACTATTAAAGCATTCAAAAGGGGAGAGTATTGGGCTCTCTTTTTTCACGTATTCCAAAATATCCCCTCTAAGCCCTTAAAAATAAATATTCATATATTGATCACAGAATCCCGCCCTGCCGAAATACATAGTTTACTTATCCACAGGAATTGTGGAAAACGCACTAGTTTACATAATATACATTATGGGCATGTGTAGAAATACGTGTAGAATACTGCTTGTGGCGTAACAGTATGATATTCAGTTGATAGTAAACATTGTCTTTGTTGATAATTTGCTTTCTAAGGGACGATCTCGTGCAATTAGATTTCTGGATCCGTAAAATATTACCCTGTTAAACGACAAAATAAAAAACGCGTTTTAAGCGCCTTTTATTTTAAGGCATAGTTTAGTATGGCTTTTTTTAAGCTTATGGAAGGAATTCGGGTTTGACGTGCTCCATAGATGAAAAGATGTTGTCAATAACATCGATGCCCGGCGAATTATCTTGAAGCTGTTTAAGAATATCTTTGATAAACTTTCTTTTGCTATCTCGTTCAAAATCACATTGATGATCAAAAGATGGTATGGCTTGTTCCTTGATATAGGTTGTTAACATGGGTTCCGGTATGATGTACATAGGTCTGATAATATGATATGACCCGTTAAATAGAGCTTGTTTGGGTCTCATTGTGCTGATCTCACGGGAATATACCAAATTTAACAGTAAAGTCTCAACAACATCGTTTTTGTGATGGCCAAGTATGACCTTTGAAGCGTTTGTGGACTCTGCGGTCTCTAAAAGTAGTCGTCTTCGCTGCCTGGAACAGCTAAAACAGATGTTCTTATTGATCGACCTATCTTCTAAGACATGTGATCTAATATGCTTATAATCAGCATATTTACGGCAGTATAATTCAAGATTGTTGTCGTGTTTACCAAAGAAATCAATATAAACGGCCGTAAGTTCCAGATCAAAATGGGATAGCAATTTCAGGCAGGATAATGAATCTTTACCGCCTGAAATTCCGATAACAAGCCGCTCCCCCGGTCTGAATAGTTGCCAGCGGTCGTTGGCTTGTTTTATGCAATCGATGAGAGTTATTTCGAGTTTGGTCATAGAGAATCTCTTAATGTTGATTGTAGAGACGCAGCACTGCTGTGTCTTTACCATAATATCGTTTTACAATTATCCAATCATGTTTGAACAATAGAAATCTACAAAGAAAAATTCCATTTGAAAAAAATTAAATCCTTTTAATAAACCCACTTAAGGGGTAAACATTGAATACCTTCACACAAATACTGCTTTTGTCGGTTTTACCGGGTTTAATTTGGCTAATTTTCATCTATAAAACAGACAGATATGACCCGGGTCCCACTAAATAGGTCATCAATGAGTTTATTCTGGGCATATTATGCGTTTTCCCGCCCGTTCTCCTTGAGAGCCTATTCGATATCGGTCCATTTTCTTTTCTCGGCTCTAAGAGGTTATATTCTCAATTTATGCATGGATATTATTTACGAAACGTTTAAACATTTTAAGACGGGACAGTAAAAAAGAGGTCGGAAAATATGGATGTGGGTAATTTTAAATGAATTTTGATCCTAAGGGAACGAAGAATACAGCTTTTTTATATACTATTTTAACAATCCCTTTAATTTCTTAAAGGATATAAAAACTTCGATCGAGCCATAGACATAGGGCGCTATTTCGTAAGGATCATATTGAAACACGACGCCTTTTTTGGTCAAATAAATATCTTCAGATACCTTATAATCAGTGGAAAACAGAAAAGTCTTAAGATCGTCTCTATCAAATATTAATTTCAGTTCGCTATCCGTCAGCAGCTTGATATTTTCTGCGGCATTGTCGACGAACAGATCATTGAAAGTGATGATCTCCCCTGTTTTTCTATTAACGATCCAATGTTGTATGGTCGTATTAGGGTGTGCGCCTCCGGTAAATGCAAGGTGAGTATGTCGTAATGAAAAATATTTTCTATTCTTAAAAAGGATCTCGCTTCGATCTTCATAGGAATAATTCAAACTTGCTGCCCGGGGATATTGAGCATAAAGATCACGCAAGCTCAGATAATCTTCACAATATAATGCATAATTATCTTCGTAATAAGTGATCGGGTCGGTAAATATTTTTAGTGATGTATCCGCCAGGCCTGCGATCTCCACTCCTTCAAATGTATATGTCATTGAGGGACTTAAAGAGTCATCTTCAACTAAAAAGAATTCACTGGAGATGTATAAAGGCTTAGCCATTAATATAAAGGGACTCAATAAAACAATTAGAAGTTTTAAGTTTTTGAGCATTATCGCTTTTTCTCGATTTGCAGAACGGCTAAAAAGGCTTCCTGGGGAACCTGAACGGCTCCGACCTGTTTCATACGTTTCTTGCCTTTTTTCTGATTTTCAAGGAGTTTGCGTTTTCGGCTGATGTCTCCGCCATAGCATTTGGCCGTAACATTCTTGCGAAGTGCCGAGACATTCTCACGTGCAAGGATCTTTGAACCTATAGCTGCCTGAATAGGGATCTCGAACTGATGTCGCGGAATTAGGCTTCGCAGTTTTACGACCAGTTCTCGTCCGATATACTGGGCTTCTTCACGATTGGTGATAACAGCGAGGGCATCCACGGATTCATTATTGATCAAAATATCCAACTTTACCAGATCACCGGGTCGATAACCGATATATTCATAGTCAAAAGAGGCATATCCCCTACTGACGGTTTTTAATTTATCGTAAAAATCAAAGACCGTTTCAGAAAGCGGGATCTCGTACATCAGTTGGACCTTGGTTTTATCCATATAATGCGTGTTCTTATAAATAGCGCGCTTTTCCTGGGTCAGTTTCATCAATGCCCCGATATATTCTGCGGGCGTGACGATCTCAGCTTTTACATAAGGCTCTTCAATACGTTCTATATCACCTTGTGGCATTTTTGCCGGCGTATCAACTTTGATCTCTTTTCCGTTTCTAAGAAAAGCATGATATTCCACGTTGGGAACGGTAGATACAATATCCTGACCGAATTCACGTTCAAGGCGCTCCTGAATGATCTCCAGATGCAGCATCCCCAGAAATCCGCAGCGGAATCCAAATCCCAGAGCATCGGACGTTTCGGGCTCAAAATGAAGAGAAGCATCGTTAAGCTGTAATTTTTCAAGCGATTGCCGTAATTCATCGTAATCTTCATTTTGCGAAGGATAAATACCCGAAAAAACCATGGGTTTCATTTCTTTATAACCCGCAAGCGGCTTTTCTGCAGGATGTTGAACCGTTGTGATCGTATCTCCGACGCGAAGATCTTTAATATTTTTGATCTGGGCAACAACGTAACCGACATCACCTGAACTCAGTACATCACTTTTAATTCGTTTCAGATGAAAATGTCCCACTTCCGTAATTTCATATTCGGTTTTGGTTGCAAAAGAACGGAGCTTTTGTCCCGCACGAATTTCCCCGTCAATGATCCTTACATAAGGGATCGCGCCTCTATAGGTATCGAAAATGCTATCAAAGATCAATCCTCTGGTGGGAAGATCGGTATTTACTTCAGGTGCGGGTATGCGTTTAACGATCGCTTCCAGAAGATCATCAATGCCCAATCCGGTCTTTGCCGAGGTCATGATGATATCACTTTCGTCACAGCCTATCAGGTCGATAATTTGATCTTTTGCCGCTTCAACCATAGCTCCCGGCAGATCGATCTTGTTGATCACCGGAATGATCTCTAAGTTATTTTCTAAGGCAAGAAAGGTATTGGATACGGTTTGTGCTTCCACACCTTGAGAAGCGTCCACAAGTAATAAAGCACCTTCACAGGCCGCCAGACTACGGGATACTTCATAAGAAAAATCCACATGCCCCGGAGTATCAATAAGGTTTAAGGTATAGGTAATACCGTCTTTCGCTTTGTATTGAAGTCGAATGGGGTGTGATTTTATGGTAATTCCGCGTTCTCGCTCCAGGTCCATATCATCCAGAACCTGTTCTTTCATCTGGAATTTGCTCAATGTTCCCGTTGTTTCCAAAAGTCGATCCGCTAAAGTTGATTTACCATGGTCAATATGGGCTATAATGCTGAAATTTCTGATAGTATTCTTCATTCGGGAATATAAAGAATCAGGATTCAAGATACAAGAATCAAGTACTAAGATGAAAGATACTTTTTTACCTATCTTTTATGGTCTTTCAGCTTTTCAACCTTCGACTTTTCAACATTCTCTATTGCAGGGTTTTAAGATTAGTAATATATTTGATGCATGTTAGTTTTATCGGGTATATCAATTTTATGAGATCAGCCAAATACATAATTGTGTTCCTTCTTTTTGTAAGTACTTTGTATTCAGCTGATATACCCAATTGCCTCAGTTTTGAAGATGACAATGATTATGTTTATATCAATGATACTCCCTTAAGATTCACCTGGCGCTTTACGATAGAATGCTGGTTCAATATCCGGGAATTTTCCGATAGGGCCGCTTTGGTTGACTTTTCTTCTGCCAGCATTAGTCAATTTAATTATCTGGGTTACGGTATTTATACCATGGATAGTAATCGTATTGCGATCCGGATGGGCAATTTGACGAAATATACCGAGATCATCTTACCGGACATCAATGAAGGGGTTTGGTATCATCTTGCCTTTACATATAACAAATTCAAGAACGATGAAAATATCGTCGTTTTCTTAAACGGACGAACCGTTGAAAAAGTCGATTGCGACATTGTCCTGACCTACCCCGATACCTTCCGTCCTTATGGTGTATACCTGGGTGCATTTTACGACTATCCTTATCTAAAAGCCATGAAAGGCGATCTGGATGAGGTTCGGTTCTGGAATGTGGTCAGGACGAATGAAGAGATCTTGTATTATATGGATAAGGAAATAAGTCCCGATGCACGGGGTCTTGTAGGCTATTACAATTTTAACCAGGATGCCGATACCTTGCTGAGGGATATTAGTCCAAATGAGAACCACGGTCACCTGCAAAATATGTCAGATAGCTGCTGGCATCTGTCTTATGCCCAATTGCTGACCATTCAACCCAACGATATTTCATTCGACCGTATGGTCCTTTCCTGGTTGGCGGCACCCGATTTCGATTCCTATTATGTCGATATGTCAACAACACAGGATTTTGCGGCATCATGTGAGGGATTCCCCGTTGAAGGCATTCAAACGAATTATTATATCATTGATAACGTTGACCCCGGAAGCTACTATTATCGCGTAAAAGGTCATTATGAAGGTGAAACTCTTGAAGATGAACCGTGGACGGACATCCAAATTGTTTCGACGGTAACCGATGCAGCTACAGCAATTGAACTTTCTGAATTTGAGTTGATTGCAGAGATCGATAAAATTCGTCTTTATTGGCAGACAGCTTCACAAACCGAGAATTCAAAATTTATTATTGAGCGAAAAACTCTTGATTCAGACTGGCAAAGCATCTGCGAAATACCGGGTGCCGGGACAAACAATCTCCTCATGGACTACGAATATGAAGATGCCGATATTATCCCGGGTGAAACATATTTTTACAGAATAATGGATATGGATTACTCCGGTAAATTGGATTCTTCACATGTTTTAACCGCGAATACTCAGGATAATATCCTATCCGACAAGGTGACGTTTGCTCTTAAGGGGATCTATCCGAACCCCTTTAACCCGGAAACGACCATTTCCTTTAGCCTCATTCGTGATAACAAAATACACATGAGCATATATTCATCTAACGGTCAGCTTGTCGATATTATTTGCGATACATACTATCCTGCCGGAAACTATGTTCTAAACTGGAATCCCAAAGGCTTACCGACGGGCATATACTTTCTTAAAATAAATTCCAAGAACCAAACAGATACTTACAAACTCTTGTACATGAAGTAATTACAATCATTCCCATAGGTGCTTTTATGAAAAAACGCATTATGTTTCTATTGCTATTCGTTGTTTTTTTCACTTCCTGCAATCTCAATCTATTTAAGAAGATCAATTCACCCGATCATGAAATTCGGGTAAAAGTGGATGTTAATGAAGAAGGCCTCCCCTATTATATTGTTAAATATCAGAAACAAACGCTTATAGATACATCTTATTTGGGTTTTAAATTTACTTCCGAGACAAAAGCATTCTCCGGCTTTGAGATCTTAAAGCGAGGCTTCACCTTACAGCGGGATGAAGATTGGGAAATGCCCTGGGGTGAACAACGTATCGTAGAAGACAATTTTAATGGCATGAAGATCTATCTCAGGGAAACAGAGGCTCCCTTTAGAGAAATACAATTGGAGTTCAGGATTTACAACGACGGATTGGGTTTTAGATATATCCTTCCAAAACAGGAAGGCTTGAATGAACTCACGATCCTGGATGAAAATACCGAATTCAATCTAAAAGGAAACCATGACGTCTGGTGGATCCCGGGTGATTGGGATATTTACGAACACTTATATTCACACACAAAACTTTCTGAAATTGATGCCCTGAAATTTCAGAACAGAAGTGAACTGGCACAAAGCTATATCCCTTATAATGCAGTAAACACACCGCTTACCATGTTGACAGAGCAGGGTAAATATATCAGTATTCATGAGGCGAATTTAACGGATTATCCCGGAATGACCCTAAGGGTAGATACGGCCAAATTAAAACTTAGCGCCGAATTGGTCGGTAACAGCAAGAATATTAAAGCTGTGATCAGTACACCTTTTAAAACGCCCTGGAGAACGATCCAATTTGCCGATCGACCCGGTAACTTGATAGAGTCCAGGATGATCCTAAACCTGAACGAGCCGGCAAAATTTGATGTCCCATGGTTTAAACCGACCAAATACATGGGGATCTGGTGGGATATGCATATCGGGACCAAAACCTGGGATTATGCCAGTGGCAGACACGGCGCCACCACGGAATATGCAAAAAAATACATTGACTTCTGTGCAGAGAACGGGATCGGCGCATTATTGGTCGAAGGCTGGAATACCGGTTGGGAGCATTGGTTCGGCGATTTTGATCGTGAAGGTG
>CAZSGO010000075.1:0-7854 GCA_964606395.1 uncultured bacterium | reverse complement strand
GCAACCCATGATATTGCTGCGGATGGTTTTTACATGATCGGACTTGATGAAGGTGACCAGGCATTATTCAATGGTATCCGTTCCGCGTTCTATCGTGTTGCAATGCTTATGGGACAAGGTGTTTTTGTAATTCTTGTTTCTATCTTGATCAATGCTTCCGGTATGGACAAAGTCAGCATTGAGGTCAATGCAGTTGCTGCAGGCACACAGGTTAAAACTGTTATTCTTGAAGATTACAGTGAAATACCGGGTGATATGCAACTTGTTTATGCACCCAAAAGTCTTGATATCCCGCTTGAAAAGGTCTCAACCGTTTATGCTGATTCCGTTATCAATGCTGTCAGAAAATGGAATATTGCTCAGGGGCAACCCGATCCCGATGCTCCGAAGATCGCAAAAGTAAAAAATAAAAAAGAAAAAATTCAAACAGAAAAGCCCAAGAAATTTGAGAATTGGCTAAGAAATAATTTTGGTGTAGAAGAAGCCGAGATCACCGAATATGCAGGTAATATTGGCGTCATATATTTTCACCTTTCCAAAGCACCCGAAACAGATAAAACCGTTATTGTTACCTTTGGACAAGATAAAGGTGATAAAAGTATCAAGCTTGTAGAAGGTGTCCGTTTTGAATTCAACGCTGACAACTGGGATAAACCTGTGATGTCCGTTATTCAATTGGACAAAAAATTAACCGATCCTTCAAATGCTTTCTTTGATGCCGAATCCGGTAAGGTCAAAATGGCGTGGACAGTTCTTTTCTTCTGTCTCTCCGCTATGTTCTTCATCTTTTGGCTGGCTCATAGATTAACTCTTCCCAAAGTTGAGAAAGAACGTAAAGAACGATCCGTTGGTGAAGCCGTTAAAGATTTCTTTTCAACTTTCGGCTCATTTTTCACAAAAGACGGTATAGGACTTGCCATTGTCTTCTTACTGCTTTTCCGTTTGGGAGAATCTCAGTTGGTCAAACTCTCCGCTCCTTTTATGCTTGATACACGTGAAGCAGGCGGGTTGGGACTGACAGCCGGTCAATATGGGTTGACTTATGGAACCATCGGCTTGCTCTTCCTGACACTGGGTGGTATCCTTGGGGGTATGGCCGTATCAAAAAGCGGACTGAAAAAATGGATATGGTGGTTCGCTATCATGATCAATGTTCCAGATGCCGTTTATATTTTCCTCTCATATGTCCAACCTTCAAGCCTTTGGGTCATTGTTCCCTGCGTGGCTTTTGAAACCTTTGGATACGGTTTTGGGTTCACCGCCTATATGATGTTCATGATCTATATTGCGCGCGGCGAATATAAAACCTCACATTATGCCATCGCCACTGCCTTTATGGCACTGGGTATGATGATCCCCGGCATGATGAGCGGATGGTTACAGGAAATTATAGGTTATCAGCACTTCTTTATCTGGGTGGTTATAGCAACTATACCGGGATTTATCTTACTGAAATTCCTAAAAATAGAACCGGAATTCGGAAAAAAAGTCAAAGAAGTAACGAGTGAATAGAAACCGCTAAAGCGGTAAATTAAATTTATTTCTATTGCCCCGGGCTTCTGCCCGGGGTTTTTTATGATATCTCAATTTTTATTGCTTTGTGTTTAATCCCTGTTTAATGGCCATTCCTAAATTTTTCATTTTTTTTGAGCTAGCAGTACTCGGCATAAGCATATGGGAACAGGCACAGCGCTTCCCACGCTTCTCGCGAACATTTTATGTTTTATATCTTACATTTCACAATGTTCGTATCTCCTTGACATAGCGCAAATTATACACTATCTTCCCAAGATGAAAACTGCACGCACAATCTTGTTTGTATTGCTCTTAGCTTTAACGGGCTGTTCACGTTTTGAGGACGTAAAAGGCGTGCATGTGCTACTTCAAAAACCCGAAATACGCCAACGCTACGGTGGCGAAATGGGCGCACTTGCCGATGAACTGAAAGAAGCGGGTGTTACCCATGTGATCGTTCCCGTTATGGAAAATGGCACAGCTTATTATCCTTCGGATGTTCTTCCCAAACGCTGGGAATATGGTACGCAGCTTCTTGCCTTCCGCCATGCATTACGAAGACGCAATATCAATTTTGTCGCTCAGATCCCGGTTTTTCAGGATGACTATACTTATCGTTCACAACCCTCTCTTCGTGCCGTAGATGAATTTGGTTCGCGCGCAGGCTCGGAAGCTCTCTCGGCGATCTGTCCAACAAATCCCGATTATCAGGAATATAAATTACAGGTTATTGAAGAGGTATTGCTTATCCTTCAGCCCGACGCTATATATTTGGACAAGCTCTCCTTTCCCCTTGAACGATCCGATATCTGTTCGGATTTGCTTGTTGCCCATAGTCGCAATTATTGTTTTTGCCCCACCTGTCTGGAATCGTTTTCTCAACATGCGCTTCTTGAACTTCCAAAGGGCTCTTCGATCGCGGAGAGTAATGAGTTGATCCTGAATAACTATGAAGATGCCTGGGTCCATTGGAAAACAGACGTGATCACAACCTTTATGGAAAAGGCAAATATCCGAATTCATCTTATTGACCCGGAATGCTCGATCATGCTTAATGTCGTGCCCTGGAAAGAAGAAGAACATAATCGCGGGCGCCAGCGCTTGGCTGGACAAGATGTTAAAACTCTTGCACCTTATACGGATACCTTTATTCTAAAAACATCTTCATTCATCCCGGATGAGAGCTATGATGCCATTCGTTTATCTTTAATTGAAGAGATCGAAAATACCGAAACCCGGGTTATTCCAACTATTCAGCTTGAGATCGACCCGCCACGTTCTACAGAAAAAGATTTTCAGCGCAGCATGCAATATTTCCGTCATCGGGTTATTGTTTCGAACTGGAGCTATATGTTAAAAAACCGACGATATCTGAATATATTTATAACGGAGCCAATTATATGACCATGATACAGCAACTGCTTGATAATGCAAAAAATACGGTTGACCATGTTATTCTAAATCCACAAGATATTGAATACCTTGCACAGAATCTGGATGCAGCCAAGATCCCGGCTCTGATCATTAATAACCGGCTGCCGCTTGATGAACCGGTGAATATGAATGATATCCGGATCCTAAGATCAAAAAATGTTGAATATTATCCCTCGGGTCGCACCGGAATGCCGGCACTTGTTTCCGCAGAAGATGGATTGGCGCTTCCCGGCAGTCTTTTGGCTGCAACGGATAACAATCTTTTGGAGCTGGCCGTTTTGGGTACAGCCGTTGCATTATTGAACCGGAAAGAAATAGCGGGATTGTTAAACGCGGGAACTCTTGAACTTACGAGACCAAAGGTTAAAAACATCGTTCTTCAGGGATCTCCCGGTGAATGGATTGGCGGTACAGATATTGCCCTCTACCTTATTAAATACTATTTAAAACCTGAAGATAAAGAGCTCATGCTGGAAATACATGGTGAAGGACTGGTCGCAATGCCCTTACATGAACGTTTTAACATGGCGCGCATATTGATCGATCTGGGTTACGATCATTTGCTCTTTCAAGTGGATGATAAGGTCATGGCGTTTCTTCAGGATCGCACAGAAGGCGAAGGACATTATTATTTTCCCGATCTCATCGATGACGATGAAACCATTGAAATTGATCTACAAAAGATCCACCCCATGCTGGCATGGAAAGAAAATAATGAGATCACAATAGGTTCTTTAACAGATAAAGACGGATATGAAACAGCACGGGTATTTGTCGGTGGAGATACATCCTGCCGATATGCCGATATCGAAGCCGGACTGAAACTTATTCGATACACACCACTGGCCGATAGCGTGACAGCATGTATTATGCCCGGTTCACAATTGGTGTTCGGAGATCTGTTGGACATGGGGATCGCGGGCATTTTAACCGAGATCGGTTTTGATCTCTTGCCTTCATCTTTTCTTGACCTGCTTGCCGATCGCCCGGATTCCAGCGGGGCGCGCTTGGGAACATCTGCTCATATATTGCATTCAGGAGGTATGCTTGCCAATGCATTGACATGCTTTGCGGCAGCCATGACCGGCAAAATAACTCATCCGCTTGAATTGGAATCAATATTAAAACAAAAAGAAGATCATCAGCACGATCATGAACACGAATAACGAAAAGCGTATCAAACATCTTAAGATATATCTTTGGTTGATCATTGTTTTGCTCATCCCATTTACAAGTGGATGTGTTTTTCAATATCAACTCCGTCCACCCGTATTCCGTTCTTATGAAAGGGAATCACTTCAAGTCACAGCCTATTGCGCCTGTGGTGAATGTTGCGGGTGGGAACGAAATCGATTGGGTCAAAAAGTCTACTCTTACGGTCCCCATAAAGGCGAACGTAAGATCATTGGCTTGACAGCTGATGGTACCTGGGCAAAAGAAGGTACCATTGCCGCAGATACGGATCTTTTCCCGATGGGCACGATCATGTATATCGAAGGTTACGGCTACGGTGTAGTTGAAGACCGTGGTTCGGCCATTGAAGGCAAACACATCGATATATTCTTTAAAAGTCACAACAAAGCCCTTGAATGGGGAAACAGGAATATGGAAGTCACCGTTTGGCTACCTAAAAAATAATTTATGAAAAAATCTCCACGTATTTCTTTTTACACACTTGGCTGTAAACTCAACCAAGCCGAAACCGCCGCTCTTCATCATGCCGCCATAGAACAGGGCTATACGCCTGTTGATTTTGATGAACCCGCAGATGTCCAGGTCGTTAATTCCTGTACACTAACCAATCGTGCCGATCGTAAGACCCGGCAGGCAGTATATCAGGCAAAACGATTATCACCCGATGGCATTCTGGTACTTGCAGGATGTTTCCCTCAGGTTAACCCCGAAACATCGCCCGAGATCAAAGGTGTAGATATTGTGTTGGGGACCCGTGATAAATTTGATCTTTTTTCTGCGATTGAAGATTACAAGCCCAATAAAGAACAGCAGGTCCATATTTCACCTGTTGATAATCACGAGCGCTTAAACTCCGCTTTTGTTGCCGCGCCTGACCGCACTCGCGCTTTTCTGAAGATACAGGAAGGCTGTAATAATTTTTGCACCTATTGTATCGTCCCTTATGCCAGAGGCAATCCCGTAAGCCGTGATTTTGACAACACCCTAGAAGAAGCCCGTCGACTTGCAGAAGGCGGATTTAAAGAGATCGTCCTGACAGGGATCGATATCGGTGCCTATGAGGACCGGGATCGTCGCCTGATCGACGTTGTAAAGGGCATGGAGAGCATCAAAGGCCTGGAGCGTATCCGCATTTCATCTATTGAAATGAACACGCTCAGCGACGAGCTGATAGAATATATAGGAACATCCAAAAAAGTCATGCCGCATTTTCATCTGTCTCTGCAGTCCGGATCCGATACGATATTAAAAGCGATGAACCGAAAATACTTAACGGCTGATTTTACAAAAAAGGTCGAGACTATTCGTAAGTTCATTCCACAGGCTTCTATCGGTACGGATGTGATCGTCGGCTTCCCGGGTGAAAACGATGCACTTTTCTGCGAGACCGTTGATTATATCAAAAAGATCGCTTTTTCATATTTGCATGTTTTCCGCTATTCCCAGCGCAAAGGCACACCGGCTGCAACCATGAAGGGACAAGTCCCCGAAATGGGCAAAAAAGCCCGTGCGGCTATCTTGGAAGATACCGATAAGCAGCTTCGTACCACTTATGCCGAACAATTTATTGGTACGAGCCAATCTGTTCTTTGGGAAAAATACGAGGAAGATTTTCTCTACGGGTTAACACCGCACTATCTTTCCGTTAAGATCGAAGGCAATGAAAAAAGACAAAACACCATATCTGAGATCTTTTTGGGGAAAGATAATTTAGTATAAATTTTATCATTGTATGTATCACGCTATGGTGTAAGGCTACATCGCATAACATGTCTTATCAAGCAAGAGTATATGACAATAAAAAACTCAAAACATAAGATCAAAATATTCGATAACCCCTTGATCCGTATTATTCTGATCATTGCCGGTTTTGTTTCACTGTTATTGGGAATTATCGGCGCCATTCTCCCCATTCTGCCTACCACCCCATTCGTTATTCTTGCCGCTGTCTGTTTTGGGCGCAGCTCTCAAAAGTTTTACGATTGGCTCTATAGCAATCGATTCTTTGGAAAAATATTAATGGATTATCGCGATAGAAATGGTCTGGAACTTAAATACAAGATCTATATTCTCACTATGTTATGGATAACCATCACTTCTTCAGCGATATTCATCGTGACCGTTTTATGGCTGCGTATACTGCTTTTTGCCATTGCCATAGGTGTCACGATACATATTTCAAGATTTAAAACGCTGAAATAATAGTCGAAATTGTAAAGCCGCAAAATCTTGCGGCTTTACAGATAGAAGTTTAATTTGTCTTATTACTCAGATTCTACAATTTCCACATCAGGATCTTCTGGTTTTACATCAAATTCATCATAAGATCTCTTGCCTTCTTTTTCCCACCATTTGTCGTATTTTTCCCAGTCGGTTTCATAGGCATCCTCACAGTGGGACATCCGTTGTTTTCCTTTACGTTTTGAGCTGCTGTCTTTACTGTTGCCGCCGCCAACGCCGCCAAATAGCAGTCTGCCGAGGATCCCAAGTCCAATACCTTGCCAATACGTGATCTCAGTCAATCCAAAGAGCTTCGGCATCAAACCGTTCCACAGCCACATGATAATAAAGCCGACCAATATGGCAACGCCAACTCCAAGAATAATACCGCCGATGACCAGGACGATCTTCTTTGCGGGATGATATGTTTCCCAATTCATTTTATGTCTCCTTTGTAAATGTTGTTCATTGTGATCAAGATCTTTTTCTCCGCACGGTACTTGCGTGACAGTAAGGTGCCGATTGGCTCGTTCCACACTTCCGCCAGCTCTTGAAAGCTTCTACCGTCTATTTCGCTTGCGACCCATATCGCTCGTTCTGATGGTTTAAGTTCTTTTAGGGCCTTTTGCATGTAGGCGGAGAAATGCTCTCTGAGCATTGTTTCTTCCGGACCTGCTTCATTTGAGCTTAATTCCTCATACTGATCATCGATCGATTCGTTGTAGTATTCTTTTCTACGACGGTTATCAATGACCAGGTTCTTTAAACTTTGCCAAGCATAAGCGGCCAGGTTCTCGATCTTGGTGTTCATGTTCAGGATACGGAACATTTTCAGCATGACATCCTGCACAACATCTTCCGCATCCCGGGTGCGGTCGTTACTGTGTGCCCTTACATAGGAAAGCATTTTAGCCTTTTCTTCCCTGTAAAGCCTTTCGATGTGTTTGCTGTCCATTCGATCTCCGTTTTAACTGTCCTCATTTAGAACAACGAATTACTTTTTGATTTATTGCAAGAATTTTTAACTTTTTTCAAAATAACGCACATTTAGCTTTAAAACAAGCTTGGGATCGATTGGTTATGATATATTGGAGGTGAGCTCAGAATATGAGAATTCCGGAGCCTTACATTCTTTTAAAAAAATATGTAATCTGATCTAAATCAATTTAACAAAAATGATCTTATTGTCATTTGTGGCATAAAAATGCGGAAGTTCAGCCGTTACCCGATAGCCCATTTTAAGATAAAATTTACGGGTCGGATTATAAAGTGAGCGTGAGGAGGTCTCGATCCAAATATGCCGGCCGGATAAATCTGCGATCTTTTGCTCTACTTGCCTTAGAAGCATTTTACCGACACCTTCTCCCCGATGATCATCGTGCACTGCGATCCAATAAAGATCAAAACTGTCTTTTGTACCGGGAATTTTACCATAAATGGCAAATGCGACCGGAACACCCTCTTTTTCGGCAAGAAGAATGGAATATCCGG
>CAZSGO010000074.1:0-7887 GCA_964606395.1 uncultured bacterium | reverse complement strand
AACCCCAACGCATGTTGGGGTTGAACACTCAATAACCCGGGGTGAAACCCCGGGATCACAAAGCATCCGTAAACCACTTAACCCCAACGCATGTTGGGGTTGAACACTCAATAACCCGGGGTGAAACCCCGGGGATCACAAAGCATTAACAAACCACCCAACCCCAAAGCATGTCGCTTACCGGCTCCACGCTCCGCCCCCGACTATCAACGTCCTATCGTCTCGAGTAGCTTATCAAAAGGTTGATTAAATTTTTGCAATCCTTCTTCTTCGAGTTGCCGGGCGACCATATTCATATCAATACCAATAATTTGCAGCCGGTCGAGGATTTCCTCCGCTTTAGCAAGATCGTCTTCAATTCGGCTTTCGGGATCACCATGGTCGCGGTAAGCTTTTAGGGTTGCCACCGGCATTGTATTGACCGTGCCCGATCCGATCAGGGGTTCCACATATTTTATATCACTTTCATTCGGGTCTTTGGTGCCGGTGCTGGCCCAAAGCAAGCGTTGAACTTGCGCACCTTTTTCCGACAGTTGAGCAAAGGATTCATTCCCGAAGGTATTTTTATATTTTTGGTATGCGACCTTTGCACAGACTATCGCGGCTTGACCCTTGAGTTCGGGAGCTTTATTAGCTAATAATGAGTCCACTAAAATATCGATACGACTTAAGAAGAAACTTGCTACCGATGCAACACTTTCCAGACTTTTACCATTAAGTGAACGAAGTTTTAGTCCCTCAATATAGGCTTGCATAACGGATTGATATCTGTGAAGTCCGAAGATCAACGTTACATTGACATTGATACCTTCACTGATCAATTGGGTGACAGCCGGCAATCCCTCAATGGTAGCGGGTACTTTGATCATCACATTCGGACGATCAAGTTCTTTCCATAAACGACGGGCTTCATCAATGGTCCCATCGGTATCATTGGCAAGATGGGGGTTGACCTCCAAACTGACAAAGCCATCGCGTCCCTTACTGTTATCGTAGACCCGTTTGAAGCGGTCTGCTGCATTACGAACATCTTCAATACTCAGAATATCGTAAATATTCAGTGCGGGAACGGCTTGTGTTTTTAGCTCACTTATACGATCACGATAGATTGAACTATTAGAAATGGCTTTTTCGAAAATAGCGGGATTCGATGTGATCCCGCTAAGTCCATCTTTTTCTATCAGGTCTTGGAGCTCTCCGTTGTGGATCATGTCACGACGAATGTAATCCAGCCATACGGATTGACCGAGTTTATTTAATTTGATCAAGGAGTTCATAGTTTATCCGATCATGCCCATTTCCAATTAAGGATCTCCGGCATATCTTTACCGTTTTTATTAATATATTCGGTGTGTTCTAACAATTTGGCTTTCATCATATGTTTCAGGCTTGCCCCGTTAACACCCACATGCGGAACACGTTTTATCACATCCAGGACAAGATGAAAACGATCAAGTTCATTTAAAACCATCATGTCAAATGTTGTGGTGATCGTACCTTCTTCTTTGTAACCGCGTACATGGATATTTTCATGATTGGTACGACGGTAAGTCAATCTGTGGATCAACCAGGGATAGCCGTGGAAAGCAAAAATGATGGGTTTGTCTTCGGTAAATAGAATATCAAAATCATCATCACTTAAACCATGGGGATGTTCTTCATCGGGTTGAAGCTTCATCAGATCGACCACATTGATCACCCGGATCTTCAGTTTGGGCAGATGTTTCCTGAGTATGGTAACGGCCGCTAAGGTTTCCAGGGTGGGAACGTCACCGCAGCATGCCATGACAACATCCGGTTCGCCTTCATCGTTACTGGCCCAGTCCCATACGCCAATACCTTCTGTGCAATGTGCAACCGCTTGCTCCATGGTTAACCATTGAGGAGCTTGGTATTTTCCGGCGACCACTACATTTACATAATCCCGACTGCGCAAACAATGGTCCCAAACCGATAGCAAACAGTTTGCATCGGGCGGCAAATATACACGAATAATAGAGGCTTTTTTATTTATCACATGATCTAGAAAACCGGGATCCTGATGCGTAAATCCGTTATGTGCCTGTTGCCAAACGTGGGAAGCCAGCAAATAATTCAGGGATGCTATCGGTTTTCGCCAGGGTAATTCGGCAGTGATCTTTAACCACTTGGCGTGTTGGTTGAACATGGAATCAACAATATGGATAAAGGCCTCGTAACTGGTAAACAATCCATGTCTTCCCGTTAAGAGATAGCCTTCCAGCCAGCCTTCACATAAATGTTCGCTGAGGATCTCCATGACCCTGCCGTCGGAAGCAAGATATTCATCGTTGGCCTCGATGGAAGCATTCCATTGACGTTTTGTGACATCAAAAACGGCGTTCAGACGATTTGACAGTACTTCGTCGGGTCCAAAGATCCTGAAATTGCGATTGCTTTGATTTAATTTGATCACGTCTCGGAAAAAATCACCCAGTTCGCCGGTATCGGCCGCTTTGACCGAGCCGGGGCTGGGAACCTCCACGGCATAATTTCTAAAATCGGGCATTTTCAGATCTTTTAGTAATAACCCGCCATTTGCATGAGGGTTGGCACCCATCCTGCGATCTCCCGTTGGCGCCAGCTTTTGAAGTTCCGGAATAAGTCTACCATTCTTGTCAAAAAGCTCTTCGGGTTTATAACTGCGCATCCATTCATCCAGCAGGCGAAGATGTTCGGGATTTTGTTCATTGACCTGCAGGGGAACCTGATGCGAGCGATAACTGCCTTCCACTTGATGGCCGTCAACCACTTTGGGTCCCGTCCAGCCTTTAGGGGAACGGAGAATGATCATTGGCCAACGAGGACGGTCGGGTTGATGTTTTTCACGAGCATTCTGTTGGATTTCCTTGATCGCAAGGACCGCTTTTTCCAATGCCGCCGCCATTAGTTGATGCATGGCTTCGGGTTCACTGCCTTCCACGACAATGGGTGTCCAGCCGTAGCCACGGAATAAAGAATCCAGTTCTTCGTCACTGATGCGCGCCAGAACGGTTGGATTGGCGATCTTATATTCGTTTAAATGTAATATCGGTAGCACAGCCCCATCGTGCTCGGGATTGAGGAATTTGTTGGAATGCCATGATGCGGCCAACGCCCCCGTTTCGGCTTCACCGTCACCCACCACACAAGCTGCGATCAGGTCGGGATTATCGTAAACGGCACCAAAAGCATGGCTCAAAGAGTAGCCGAGTTCACCACCTTCGTGGATGGATCCGGGACATTCGGGAGAAACATGACTGGGTATACCGCCCGGGAAAGAAAATTGAGTAAACAGTTTTTTTAATCCCTCGGTATCGCGGGTAATATGGGGATAGACCTCAGAGTAGGTCCCTTCCAAATAGGTATGGCTGACCGTCGTGGGACCACCGTGACCCGGACCGGAAATATAGATCATATCCAGATCATGTTCTTTGATGACACGATTAAGATGAACATAGATAAAATTTTGCCCTGGAGAAGTACCCCAATGGCCCAATAAGGTCGGTTTAATGTGAGATAATTTTAAAGGTTCTCTTAGCAGGGGATTATCCCAAAGATAGATCTGCCCGACCGATAAATAATTGGATGCACGCCAATAGGCATCCATTTTATGTAGTAACTCCGGCGACAAAACTCTTTCTGCATTCGGTGCTTTCATTATAGGCTCCTTTAATATGCATTGATGTATTTTATAGAATATAGGAAAAATTTTGCTTAGATGAGAAACTATTATTTTATAGTGGTGCTATTCCGTTAATCCAAAAAACTCACATATCCAGTAAGGTAAATGAAAATCCACATCTTTTGTGAACAAAGAATAATGTCCGCCTTGTTTTACGCTTTTACCGGGATCAACCAGCAATAGGTGCCCTGTGCGGGCAAGATCAAGCCGGAGCAATGTTTTGTCGGCGATATTGGAATAGTCCGTTAATGTAAGCAGGGGATGACCGAGGTAGTTTGCCGTTACGACGGGTTCAGTCGTTTCAATTTCCAAATATTCTTGCCATTGCTTTACAATATGGTCCGAATTTTTGGGGTGAACGGTCAGGTCGTTTTCGCCATGAATAACAGCGATCCTGGGAGTAAAGCCGCGATCGGGATTAACGCCTGCATGTAAAATGGAAGGCGCGGCAAATAGGGCTCCCGCTGCAAATACATCCGGATAAGCATTTAACATCACATTGGCCATGGCGCCGCCGGCAGACATACCTGTGATAAAGATACGATCGTGATCGATCTTGTAATTGTTTTCCATATATTCGATCATGTTACGGATCGAAGCCGTTTCGCCTTGATCTTTTTTCATTTTTCCGGGTATATAAAATGAAAAGGCAGTCAGTAGATTATTGTAAAAGGGTTGATCGGGATAAATGATCATAAATCCCAAGGAGTCCGCCAGCTTATTGAATCCGCCGGCAAAACTTAACGAGGCGGCTGTTTGACCGCTTCCGTGAAGGACCAGCAGAAGTGGTACTTCTTGCGATGTATCGATCGTTGTGGGAATGTGCCGGTACAGTCTTAGATGTCCGGGATTTTTGCCAAAATCCGGGACATGTTCCAATGGCGCGGCAAAAAGCAGACTGATGCCGCATAGCAGGATCAGTATGAATTTTTTGCCCTTCATGTATTTACCCTTTACTTATCCAGTGATGTCAGTAGTTGGTCGTTTATTTCCAGTTTGAGCGGATTGATCTTTTCGCCCCAGTAAATAGTGGTGTGCGGGAATGGGATCTCAATATTACGTGCGTCAAAAGCATCTTTAAGACGTTTGCGATATTCCCGTCCGATCGCCCACTGCATACTGGGTTTGGTTTTTAAACGTGCCTTGATCACGATCGCACTATCGGCGAATTTATCCAGTCCAAAGATCTCAATGGGTTCAAGTATCGTGTCCTTGAATGTCGGATCATCGCGAAGTTCGTCACCGATCTCTTTCATCACATCCATGACAAGTTGCGGGTTTTCTTTGTACGCCACGCCAATATCGAAAACCATGGCGGACCAGTCTTTTGTCATATTGGATACGTTATTGATCTTGCCGTTCTGAAAGATATGCACGACCCCTGAAAAATCCCGGAGCGTAATGGTTCTTAATTCAACTTTTTCCACCTGTCCGGCAGTGCCGTTAAGGATAGCAATATCGCCGGTTCTGACCTGATTTTCTAAAATAATAAAGAAACCCGAAATAAAGTCGCGTACCAACTCCTGGGCACCAAAGCCTACTGCCAATCCAATAATTCCGGCACTGGCAAGGATGGGGGCAATATTGATCCCGAATTTTTGAAGGATCATCATTAAATAAACGGCCCAGAGAATGATCTTAACGACCATATGCAATATATTGGTCAGGGTGTTAATACGTTTAACGGCTTCATCCGTATCTACATTTGAGTTCTTTTCGGCACGGGCGCTCATGATCTTGGTCATGCGTTTGAATGTAAAGCGGACCATTTTAAAAGCAATAAATACAATGATGGTCAGAATAATGATACCGGGTAGCTCGGAAATGATCCAGTCGATACTGCTGTGGATCAGTTCTTCCCAGAAAGTAGCTTTAAATATATTTTCCATGAGCTAACTCCTCATTGAGTGATTTATGGTTAAAATAAAAGAATAAAACTGATACCGGCGGTTACGGGAGTAAGATAGGTGGCAATATCATGTAAGATCAATACGATCTTCGGCATTTCTTTTTCTCCGCTGAGCATTGCACCGGTAACAAACAGTGAGATCAGCAGGAACATGGTGGCGGCGAACAGGATGATCGTTAGCGTATTGGGAAGTCCTTCGGCAAATGTATTGCGCACCAATAAGATAGTGAAAACAATGACAGCCAAGGCCAGTAATTTATGGGCCATAGCCAGCATGGGCTTGAAGGGTCGTCCTTGTTTGTGCATAATGATACCGCTTCCAATGGTAATGATGTAAAACAAAGCGATACCGATAATTTTCAGTGTTATATTCATGATATTTCCTCTATGTTTGTTTCCATTAACAAATTTACTTTTTCTTTAAAGAAATTCAACGTTTAATTAATATTATTAATTTACAGGATATTAGGGGAAAATGCTTGTCCCAGTGCCAAAACTCCTATATAATTAATTGAAATATAATATGAACGACCATGAAAAAAACAAGAGAGATTATATGATGAAAAAAATTGGCATCGTGTTATTAACACTTCTTTTCTTTGCTTCTTGCGATCTTTTTACCGGCGGAGCGACAGATTCGCACGATCAGATCGTGATCTCAGGAACAAAAGATATTACCATTATAGGCGATACGGTTAGCTTTTACGAAGAAGAACCCGACACGGCAGGCGCCCTTGAAAAATCTGTTCCCCTTGCTAAAAAAGTGAAAGATATCGGCTACGATGTAGTTTTGGCTGCACGTATTCCCGCTGTTATTGTTGACGGTAGTCCGGTACATGCAAATGATATCGTCATTAGCGGGAATGATGCTTATATAGCCTATAACTTTGCAGGTGATCCATTTCGCGGAGCCATTCAATTTATAGACATAAGCCGGAAGGGCGAACCCGAGATCGTTGAAGAGATCTTATTGCCCAGTATGGATGTCAATGCGCTTTATGTGGATGGCAATGACCTGATCTTCGGCGGAGCGGCCGATCCGGATATTTGGGGATTTAAAAGTTTTGTCGGAAGAATTAACACCAACGATATTAGCCCTACAGAGATCGCGGCATCCATTACGCAACTTCCAAGTCATGCCGTTACGGGCATTACCAAAAAAAGCGGATCGTTCAAGATCACGGTTGGTGCTGCCGGCGGTAAGCTGGTGACTTTGTCGGATGACTTCGGTACACAAACGTCCATGAATCTTTCGGATGCCCGAGATATCGCAGAATATCAAAATGGCGTTATAGTGATCGCCGGAACGACCGATAACGAAGAAGCGAATGGGAAAGTTGTACTGGTTGAAGGAGACGATACCAGCGGAACAGAGATCACCGTCGCTGATTTTGGTTCGGATTACCATAAAGCAACCGTAGAGGTCTTTGAAGGGACCACCGCTTTATTGGCACTTTCGGAGGCCGGGTTCAAGGTATTGGATCTGAGTGATGAAAGTTTTATTTTTGAAGCTCCCAATCCTGAAATGGAAGACGGTTTGTCTTATACCAATAGCGTTTCATCCGATGGCAGTTTGATCTTCTCGGCTAATGGAGAATGGGGCTTTAGAGTGTTCTCCGTATCGGGGAAACAATTTGACGAAGCCATCCTGGCCGGTTATTATCCCTTTGAAGGTGTAACCGACAGTTCGGGACAAAATTATTCCGCCAACCATGTGGAATATAAATCCAATAATCTTTTTGTTGCCTCCGGAGCCGGCGGTGTACAGGTATTTACGCTGGATAAAAAATAATTCCCGGCATCCCCTTCGGGATAGTAAAAAGGAGTGACCTTGTCACTCCTTTTTTATTTGGGAACAATTTTTGGCTTATATACATAATAACCCTATATTATAAAATGAATTTTAAATAAGTAGATATGTTATTAGATTTAAAATAAATATTTTTTGCTTAATCATTAATAGCGATTGAAAGGATGCAGAAATGAAAAAACTGGCGATTGGCATTGTTGTTGTTTTATGTGTTTTGCTTATGGGATGTTTTGATATCCAATTGGGAAATTCGCTTAAGGGGAATTGGACAGTAACAGGGTATGTAGATTATATTACCAGGGCGGATACCAGCTATGTAAGAAGTGACCTTTATGATCCTGATGTTGATCAATACTATATTGCCGAGATCATATCTATTACAGATAGTTTAGTCATTATGAGCTATAATGGCCGAGAATCCTGGGATTCTAATACTTTATGGACTTACAGCTATTCTGAGGACTCATTATACTTTGCTGATTTAGA
>CAZSGO010000073.1:0-7890 GCA_964606395.1 uncultured bacterium | reverse complement strand
CTGATATAATACCAACAATTCCGATAGGATGATATTGGTCGTACATGCGGTGTTCAGGGCGTTCTGAATGTGTGGTTACACCGTAGAGCTGACGTGACAGACCGACCGCAAAATCACAGATATCGATCATTTCCTGAACTTCACCATAGCCTTCTTGAATAGATTTACCCATTTCAAGAGTAACAAGTTTTCCGAGTTCTTCTTTATATTCGCGTAATTTCAGTCCGATCTGGCGGACAATTTCGCCTCGCTGGGGGGCGGGGATGGTGCGCCAAACCAAAAAAGCACGTTTTGCTTGTTTTTTTACTTCAAGATAATCTTCATGCGAACATGTTTGTACATTCGCAATGTTTTCCCCGTCTATGGGTGATGTGATATCTAAAACTTTTGATGTAGTTGATTTGATCCATTCCTGGCCAGTTGAACAACCGCTGTTAATTTTTTGAATACCAAGCTTCTTTAATAAAGTTGAATCCATGGTTAAAACCTCCACTTATATTCGTTTATATTTTACAAATACAAATTCGTCATATTCTTCTGACGATTCTTTAGTCCAATGATCGACGTCAAATATAGGAAAATAAACATCTCCCTCATAGTCTTTTTTTACCCACGAAATGTACAAATAGTCCACAAAAGGCAGTGCGTGTTCGTAAGTATAGGCACCGCCCATGATAAAGATGGGTTTGCCTAGTTTTTGTCCCGTTTCAAGCGCTTCGTCAAGGGTACGGCACACTGTAATATGCTCGTTTGATTCCAACTCGGGCGATATGACAATATTATTGCGGTTTGGCAATGATTTTCGATGAAGGGAGAGATAGGTATTATGGCCCATAATGACGGTATTACCGTCTGTCTGGCGTTTGAAATGTTTCAGGTCCTCGGAAATATGCCAGGGTAGGTCATTGCCCTTGCCAATAACTCGTTTCTTTGTCATTCCAACTATGATTATAATTGGTTGGTGTTTCATATTGTCTCCAAAGAGCTGCCAGCTCGACTCGCCATAGCTTTAGCGAAGGTGAGGTGCTGGCTGGTCGAATGTTATTTAATTATTTTTCGACCATCCGGCAGATCCTCATTGCATTCGGACGCCAGCCGGAAGGTCAATTATACCGCCACACCGAATTTAATTTTCGGGGCAGCTTCATAATCTTTTAATTCAAAATCCTCAAATGTCAATTCGAAGATCGGTTTCTTTGCAATGGTCATGGTAGGCAGCGGTCCCGGTGTACGTGTCAACTGTTCCTTTAAACCCTCAATATGATTTTCATAAACATGCGCATCAATAATGGTATGTGCAAATTCGCCGACTTCATAACCGCATTCCTGAGCTAAGATCATCGTCAGTAAAGAGTAACAGGCAAGATTGAAGGGAATGCCCAGTGCAATATCGCCTGAACGTTGAGTTAGGTGGCAATTCAGTTTGTTTCCACTGACATTAAAACAAAAGCTGTAATGGCAGGGTGGAAGTTTGCTTTCAGCGGCATTACCCGGATGCCAGGCTGAGACGACCATTCGACGTAAATTCGGCGTTTCGGGATTGATTTTGATCTCTTTCAGTGTATCGATAACGAATTGGATCTGATCAAAAACCAATGTACCGGTGGCCGGATCGGTCTTGGTCCAGCGTGTTTTCCAATTTTCGCCGGGAAGATGCCCGGTTTCGGGAACGGGGTAGCGTCGCCAAAAACGACCGTATGCCGTTTCCAATAAGCCATCCTCATTTGCCCAGGCATTCCAGATCTTGGTCTTTTCACTGAGATTCTTGATATGTTCTTCACCGCTCAAATACCAGAGTAATTCATGCAGCATGGATTTGTAATACATTTTTTTTGTAGTCAACAGGGGATAGCCCTTTGAAATATCAACTTTGTAGAAATAAGCAAAGCTCGAAAGAGTTGAGACACCGGTGCGATTTGTCTTTTTGACGCCGTTTTCCAAGACATATTGAACCAGATCAAGATACTGTTGCATTAAAGCCCCTTTTAGGTATAAAATTCAGTATGATATTAAGAAAAAAATCAGACATTTCCAATTGAGATTTGTAAAACGTAAAACGTAAAACGTGAGAAGAGTAAGGAAGGGGCATGCCTGTTCCGGAAATTAAATTCATCATTCTTCATCCATCATCCATAATTCATCGTTTATAGTATATCGTTCTTTATTGTTTTCATTCCCCTAAGTTTTTATTTATCTTTAGCGGTAAACACAATTTTAAGACATAAGGAAACGAATATGTTACCAAAAGGAAATATGCAACAGCTGATGAAACAAGCGCAGCAAATGCAGAAGCAAATGGAACAGGCTCAAAAAGAACTGGAAGCCAAAGAAGTCACAGGCACTGCAGGCGGTGGAATGGTCACGGTAGTTGCTACCGGTAAAAAGATGCTAAAATCCATTAAAATTGAGCCAGAAATATTGCAAGAAGATCCCGAAATGGTCGAAGATATGATCGTTGCAGCCGTCAATCAGGCAATGCAGGCGGTAGATGAATTGACTCAAAGTACGCTGGGCGGTATAACCGGCGGTATGAACATCCCCGGATTCTAAAGGAAGCTTTATGGCCGGTATCCCCGATGTTATAACAGATGTAGAACGGATCTTTTCCAAATTTCCGGGTATTGGACGAAAATCCGCCCGCCGGATCGCGTTTTATTTATTGGACAAAAAGCGTGAGGATGTACTTGAGGTTGCAAAAGCGATAGTAGATCTAAAGGACAAGATCGAACGTTGTACCGTTTGTAATCACATTACCGAGCATTCACCCTGCGATATTTGCGCCAATAGCAAACGTGATGAAAGTGTTATTTGTGTGGTAGAGGATAGTCTGGATGTCATCGCTTTGGAAAAATCGGTTTCGTACCGCGGAAAATATCATGTGTTGGGTGGGCTTATCTCGCCTCTGGACGGAATTGGCCCGGATGATCTTGCTATTGAGCCACTTATGAAAAGGCTCGAGCCGGTGAAAGAGATCATTTTAGCGATCAATCCATCCGTTGAGGGTGATACAACAAGCTTTTATGTAACACGCTTGCTAAAGGATAAAGCTATCAAGATCACGCGACTAGCACGGGGTATTCCCATTGGCGGTGATCTGGAGTATACAGATGAAGCGACTCTGGCGAGAGCGATTGAAGGTAGGATTGAAATTCCGAATGAGTAAGGAGTAGGTCGGAGACCCACCGAAGCCTTGTGCGAAGGTGGGGAGTAAGGAGCCTCGGAGAGGCGACACCTTAAAGGAAAACTTTGAATGATTATGATGTAACGACGCGATGCATCGCGTCGCTACAATAAAACCATATCAAAACCGCGAAGCGGTGGAAAAATATATGAATAAAGACATTTTAAAACTCCCCAACTTGCTTACTCTCTTTCGTATTGCCATGTCGGCGGTTCTTTATTTGCTTTATGTTCAGCATTTCCAAACTCGTCCATTGTTGCTATTCATCATGTACATTATTATTGCCCTGACCGATCTTGTGGACGGCATTATCGCAAGAAAATTCAATATGGTCACGGAATTAGGCAAGGAACTTGATCCTATGGCGGATAAGGTGCTGGTCTTTTTAATGTTATTTGCTTTTTATCGTATCTCCTTACTGCCTCTATGGGTGATCATTCCGATCTTTGCCCGTGATATTTTTGTAAATTATTTGCGAAAACGTTCCAAAGTGCTTGAAATTTCTTTTAAAACCAGCAACATTGCCAAAGCCAAAACGGCAATTCAAATGACATTTATTGGTGCTGTATTAGCCATTCCGGCGATCATGAATCTGAAGATCAACGATAAACTCTACGATTTCCTGGCCGATCTCGTCAGCGGTCCGGCTATTATGGTTACCATGATCATTATTATGATATTTACCGTTTATACGGGTGTGGATTATTATGTTAAATTTCGTAAAGAAATTTCAAAGTTGAATAGTTGAAATGTTGAAAAGAGAATTTGCAGAATAAACGATTTTTGAACTTAGAATTTCACTTCGTAATTCGCATAGCGGTGTTCTTTGTTCGGATATCAATGAAGGTAATCGCGTCTTTACACAAACGAATTAATACTTACAGGTAAAATGGAAAGTTCTCATTCAAAAATTAAATCTCACTGGTTCTCCAAAACGATCGCATCCTTCTTCGGAGTCGGATACTTTCCGGTTTTTCCGGGGACCATTGCATCGCTGGTTACGGCTGCAATTGTTTATGTTGTCGGTTCGAACGTTGATATTAAACTGATCTGGGATATTGAGATTTTTTTTGTCCTTTTATTAATAGGCCTACTATCGGGTTATGATCTGGTTAAACATAAGGACATAAAAGACCCCAAATGGTTCGTGATGGATGAAGTCGCCGGCATGTGGTTATCTATGATCGCTTTACCGAAAGATAATGTTTGGCTGGTATTGATCGCTTTTGCCATGTTCCGTGTTTTTGATATCACGAAACCCTGGTTGATAAGGAAAGCTGAAAAATTACCCGGAGCCACCGGGATCATGCTGGATGATGTGCTCGCAGCGGTTCCGGCATGGTTGATAACGTTTGGGATTTGGAAATTATTTATCGTTTGATAGTGTAAAGACAAGGCACCGCCTTGTCTCTACCAATATATAACATGAAAAAAAATAAAATACATACAGCAGAGATCATTAACATTGGCGACGAGCTTCTCGCCGGGCATACCCTGAACAGCAATGCTGCCTGGATCAGTAAAGAATTAAAGAATATCGGCGTTAAAGTAATTAAACATGTTGTGATAGCGGATGAAAAAAATGCCATCATAGAAGCACTGGACCATATTGAAGAAGAAACGGATTATATATTTATTACAGGTGGATTGGGACCGACTGAGGATGACCGGACCAAAGCGGTGATCACGTCCTATTTTGGCGGTAAGCTTGTGCTCTCGGAAGAAGCATATAAATGGGTAGAAGCTTTTTTTGCCAAACGAGGGAGGATCCCAACCGAAAGAAATAGAGAACAGGCCGTTATTCCGGATAATGCCGAGCGTATTATCAATAAAATGGGGACGGCCAGCGGAATGATCTTTAGAAAAGATAAAAAGAGTTATTTTATCATGCCGGGTGTCCCTTACGAAATGCAGGGGATGATGACGGATAGTATTTTGCCGGAATTGAGTAAGTATTCTAACGTATCGCTCACCGAATTACAGGTCAATACTTTTGGCTTGGCAGAATCAGACATTGCGGATCGGATCATGGCCGTAATGCCCGATATTGAACAAAATATGAGTATCGGGTATTATCCTTCCGTAAAAGGGATCACGATCAGGTTGGGCGGGAACGATAGATCCAAGGTGGAAAAAGCTCAACAAACGATCATTGATATGCTTGGAGATTCCGTATATTCCTTACAAGATGAATCTATGGCCGGGATCGTAGTGAATTTATGTAAAAGTAAGAATCTGATCATTACGGTTGCAGAATCATGCACGGGTGGTGCAATCGCGAATATGATCACCAATGTCCCGGGCTCATCCGCAGTTTTCCAAGAAGGATTCATTGTGTACAGTAATGATGCAAAGATCCATACATTGGGTGTCAGACCGGAAATTCTTGAAAAATACGGAGCCGTAAGTGAAGAAACAGTTCAGGCAATGGTAAAAGGCTTAAAAAATAAAACCGGAGCGGATATCGCCATCGGGGTCAGTGGGATAGCAGGCCCTGATGGCGCTACGCCCGGCAAGGCGGTCGGCCTGGTCTATATTGCCGTTGCTTATAAAGATAGTATTTACGTACAAAAGATAGATTATGACAGAGGACGAATAAAGAACAAGGAATATGCGGCTCGTGCAGCTTTGAACCGTGTTCGATTGACTCTGATCAACGACCAATAATTTAAAGGGGATATGAAATGGCAGATAAAAGAACTTTTATTGCAATTCCGCTACCGGATGCCATTAGGGAACATTTAAAACGAGTTCAAACCTTGCTTGAGCCTGTGTCTGACGGTATCAATTGGACCAATCCCGAGCTTTTGCATATCACGTTGAAGTTTTTAGGCGATACGCCGGATTGGCTTTTGGATGAGGTTAGAACGGAGTTTAAACGTATCATATCTCATGTTGAGCCGTTTCAACTACAATTACATGAGCTGGGACAATTTCCAAAAGAAGGTGATCCCCGTATTCTCTGGGCCGGATTACAAAAAAATCCAAGTGTGGTTTATCGTCTATCCGATGAATTGAATACGGGTTTTCTGGCAATGGGATTTGATGATACGGGAAAACGCTTTTCACCGCATATTACGCTCGGACGAATTAAGCATAAAGTTCATGAAGAATTTTTACCATCATATTATGATGTTAAACTGGAACCCCAAGTATTTGAGGTCGATCGGATTATTTGGTATGAAAGTTGTTACCGTCAGGGTAAATTAGCATATCTTCCACTGGAAGAATATGAGTTAGTAGCCAGAAGTCAGTAGATAGTAGTCAGAATTTTTGTTTTAGTAAATATTTTATTGTTTTAATGATTTTCAATTGCTTGCCATGCCGAAGCTTGGCGAAGGCAGGTCAATTGATATAAGGAGGGAATTATGTTAGATCAAAAGAAAACTATTTGGTCGTGGGCCATGTATGATTGGGCGAATTCTGCCTTTGCAACGACCGTGATGGCGGGATTTTTCCCCATCTTTTTCTCACAGTACTGGAGTGCGGGTGTCGCCAATGTAGATACAACGGCACGTTTGGGGTTTGCCAATTCAATTGCGTCACTTGTTGTCGCGATTTTAGCTCCCTTTCTTGGCGCTATTGCCGACAAAGGATCAGCCAAGAAAAAATTCCTGTTCACCTTCGCGTTCATTGGTGTTGTCATGACGGGTGGACTTTTTATGGTTCATCAGGGACAATGGCAGGTCGCTGCATTTATGTACGTAGTTGCAACGATCGGTTTCTCGGGTGGTAACATATTTTATGATTCTTTATTACCCGGAGTTGCCTCTGAGAAGAAAGTCGATCATGTATCATCGCTTGGCTTTGCCATGGGTTATATTGGGGGAGGCCTTCTTTTTCTGATCAATGTTATGATGTATCTTAAACCTGAGATGTTTGGCATAGCCGATGGCACATTGGCGATCAAAATATCCTTTCTATCCGTTGCCATTTGGTGGGCGCTTTTCTCAATTCCCATTTTCCTGGTCGTAAAAGAACCTCAATTCGCAAAAACGGGTTTGGGACTCTGGGCAACCATCAAAGCCGGATGGCTCCAACTGATCGGGACGTTCAAAGAGATCCGGCACTTAAAAGTTGTCGGTACGTTCCTCTTGGCTTATTGGTTTTATATCGATGGAGTGGACACGATCATTCGTATGGCCATTTCTATTGGAACCGCACTGGAATTCCCCTCATCCGCTCTGATCGTTGCATTGTTGATCGTTCAGTTCGTGGCTTTCGGAGGATCATTGTTATATAGTTTGGTTGCCAAAAAGATCGGTGCCAAGAATTCCTTATACATAGGTATTTCCGCTTATGCCGTGATCACGTTTATTGGATTCTTTATGAATCAGGTCTGGCATTTTTATGCCTTGGCAGTCGCCATTGGTCTCTTCCAGGGTGGTATTCAGGCAATAAGTCGTTCATTGTATTCTCGTATTATCCCGGCGAACAAATCGGCGGAATTCTACGGGTTCTTTAACTTGCTGGGGAAATTCGCCGCGGTTATCGGTCCGAGTTTAATGGCCGTTGTCGCACTGATCGCCCGGAATGCTTCCGATGTAACAATCGGTGGTGTTCAGCTTGAAAACATGGGCGTTCGTTACGGTGTGCTCTCAATTTTAGCCCTTTTCCTTATTGGCGGTTTGCTGTTAAGACGTGTTGATATCGAAAAAGGCAAGGAAGAAGTTAAATATTTAAAGTAAGACGTGAGACGTGAGACGTGA
>CAZSGO010000072.1:0-7891 GCA_964606395.1 uncultured bacterium | reverse complement strand
GCATCTGCTTTTCATCCGGCACTGGCCTCGGTGGGAGTTATGCTGGGCATAGCCGGTTACGTTCTGGGTACCTATGCGGCATTACTTTGTGCAAAACTACTTCTACTGGTATCTTGATATTCATAAGCAAAATGGATATATTTAACTATTGAAAGAAAAATGAGTTTAAAAAAATACACCTTCATGTTCGGGAAATTCCTGACGGATATTCGCCGTCCGAAACAGGCTTTTGCATTAAGTAATGACTTGCATGGTCAAACCCTGGGTGAATATTATTTTCTGTTTGAAGAAGCTCGCATCGCTGCCGGTTCGGATCAAAAGCTGATCAGCAAATTCGATGAGAACGGTATCCCGATAAACAAAACCTATATTGATGTGCAAGATAAGGAATACGTGTACTTCCCTATCTCGATCGGACAAATGGGCTTAGCGATATTTCACACCTATTTAAAGACAAAAAGCGATGAAGATAAAAGCCGTTTTTTAAAATTTGCAGACTGGTTTATGAAAAATGCTGAAGTAAGCGAAACGCTGGGTGCACGCTGGATGACGGAAGTATCTCTGCCGGCTTATAAAAATCCGGGGCCCTGGCAATCTGCTTTTTCTCAAGCCCGCGGGATCTCAATTTTACTTCGGGCATATCAGTTAACTGATAATAAAGCATATGCCGATATGGCTAAAAAAGCCTTAAAACCCTTTCTTATCCCGGTTGATAAAGGAGGCGTAAGCTCTTTTACCCAGCAGGGGCCTTTCTATGAAGAATATACGGCTCATGTTCCCACACTGGTATTGAACGGCATGATCTTTTCACTATGTGGAATTTATGATTATATACGCGTTTTTCCCGATGACAATGACGGAAAAAATATATTTGATGAGGGCATTAAAACACTTGAAGGGTTTTTACCGAAATTTGATATGGGCTACTGGTCCCGTTACAATCTCTGTAAAGCTGAGTGGTATCCGGATGTTGACCCCGCCACGATTGGATATCAGCGCCTCCATGCAACTCAACTGGAGCTTTTATTTCTAATTACTGGAAAAGAGGTTTTCGATCATTATGCAAAACGATTCAGAAGACAAGATACTCTGGTGAATGCTATCCGTATGTACAAAACAAAATATAAAGCGCTTAAAACAATTGGGAGATTATAATAAAAAACATCTTTTTTGCGTTTGTGGTACAAAATTCTTATAATTCAAATATTAAACAAATACATGATCTTTTTAACAGGAGGGTTTCATGAAAAAGGGTTTAAGCATTTTTTTGGCTATTATCATTGTAATAATCGTTATTGCGGTGGCAGGTATATTTACCTTTAATAAACAGTATAAAGAACTTCTTGAAGATGTGGACAGAGAATTTGCATCAATTGAAAAAATTGACATGACAACGATCCAGGATGGGGAATATACATATCGTTTTGGGAAAATACCGGTTTTTGTTGACCTGAAGGTCAGTGTCAAAGATCATGTGATCAACACAATCACCATAAAAGAACAATCCTCCGGCCCGGGATACGAGGCTCTTGAAACCATTGACCGTATCCTTGCGAAGCAAGAGGCAAAAGTAGATGCTGTAAGCGGTGCAACGACCAGTTCAAAGGTCATTATGATCGCAACCTATAAAGCACTGAAAAAATGAAAAACGTGAGACGTGAGACGTAAGACGTAAGACACAAAATGGAATATATGATATAAGGGGCGAATAATTATTCGCCCCTGCTTTTATTCTTAAATATTTAGACATAAATTAATTTAATTCAACGACTTCTTCATACACGGGAATATGCGTAACCCAACCGGGCTTTTCATCAATGAGTTTTTTTAGATTGATACTGGATTCAGGTTCTCCGTGAACAATAAAGGTTTTTGCCGGTGCTTCTTTGAAATTACTAAGCCAGCTTAGGATCTCGTTATAATCCGCATGAGCAGAGAAATCTGAAATGCTTTCTATTGCCGCTGCTGATTTTACCTGCTCTCCATGGATCTTCACCTTGTCGTTCCCGTTTTGCAAGGCTCTGCCACGTGTCCCTTCAGCTTGATAACCGACAAAAACGATGCTGTTCTTCGGACTTGGTAATCGTCTCATTAAATGATGCAGGATCCGCCCTCCTGTCATCATGCCGCTTGCCGATATAATAATACATGGTTGATCAGAAGCATTGATACGTTTTGAAGCATCAACGCTCTCAGTAAATTCTGTTCGCTGAGTTAAAAGAACGTCTATTCCCTTCTCCCTTAACGCATTCGCTTCTTTATCATATATTTCGGTATGTTTTGAATATAGCTTAGTTGCTTTGATGGCCATGGGACTATCAACATACACGGGTAAAACAGGTATGTCACCCTTATCTTCCAATTCACGAAGGGTGTAAAGTAATTCCTGTGTACGTCCCACGGCAAATGAAGGGATCACAACAACACCTTTTCTGGCAATCGTTTCATTAATGATTCGCTTTAATTCATTTTTGGGATCACCCTGTTCATGCAAGCGATTTCCATAGGTCGATTCTACGAGGAGATAATCGGCATTGGATACCACGGTGGGATCCTTGAGGATCGGGCGCTTAGAACGTCCCAAATCGCCCGAGAACAAGATCTTCTTCTCCTCTCCGCTCTCTTCTTGCCAGTGTGCATTTACAAAGGCCGAACCAAGAATATGACCCGCATCCTGAAATCTCATTAAAACCTCATTTGTAGGACGAAAAGGTGTCTCATATGGAATGCCCTTTAGTAGTCCTATGGTCTTTTGGGCATCTTCAATGGAATATAAGGGCAATGCGGGACTGTGCTTTGACGTTCCCTTTTTGTTGGCATATCTTGCATCTTCTTCCTGCAGATGAGCAGAATCAAGCAACATGATCTCCAAAAGGTCCCGAGTCGGTTCCGTACAATATACGGGTTTATTATAACCCTGCTTGATCAGCCGCGGCAAATAGCCCGTATGATCGATATGCGCATGTGTCAGCACAATAGCATCAAGATCATTGACATCGATCTTCAGGGGAGACCAGTTTCGCAAACGCAGCTCTTTCAAGCCCTGAAAAAGTCCGCAGTCTACCATAATATTTGAATTCTTATGAGAGAAAACATATTTCGAACCGGTTACGGTGCCGGTTGCACCAAGAAAACGAAGTGAAGCCATTGTAATAACCTCTTATTTTGTTTGATTAAAATAATCGATCAGAGTTGATCTGATCTGTTCAGCGAACAGGTCTTTACCACGTGTGTTCATATTAATGCCGTTTTTGAAATAGCGAGTAATTGAAAGGCCTGCAGGACTCATTTCATTTATACGAGCAAGTAAGTCAATATGTTCAGTATTTTCAGCATTAGCGTTGAGTTTGATCAATTCATAAAACCTAGGATCCATACGGACACGAAACGCATCCAGTTCCAGGGCTTTTATGTAGTATTGAAACGCTTCCTCGGGACTCCCGGCATGTTCGGCTATCATGGCTTTACAGTAATAATAGATTGCCGTTTCGGGTTCCCATGCTTTCAGGTCGTTGATCCAGCGCTCAATGGTAAAACGATCTGAATTATCCACTAATATCGCGCATTCCTGAGCAAGGATATCATCCTGCAATTCCTTATCGTCAAAAAATGAACGATACGGCTTGGCTTTAAAATTTACCGGCATTGATACAAGAAAAATCGGACAGTCGCTTTTTTGAGTGATATTTTCCAAATTACGCTCAAAATACGATCGGGATTCAAGGTATTCATTGGATTCATAAGCCACGATCCATTCATCCGGATCTTGTGGAGGAAAAGTTATCTGAGGTTCTTTTTTAAGAAATATGAATCGATCCAAAATTTGAATAAAGCGATGATTTTTCATCGTGATAAAGAAATTCAAACCCCAGTAATTATCTATATCCTGCATCCATGCGCTTTTCCTTGGAATACCATAAAATTCATTACCACCCGTTACAATGACACATGCATCCGCCTCATATCGGCCTACACTTGAGACAATTCGATTAATTGCAAAACTGTTGGTATAAGGAACTACCAATTGTACAATATCATAATGCATGGAATCATCATCCGTAAAATCAGGGACTATTTGTTCCAAATTAATTTCCGGAAAAGCAGAACATAGTGTTTGATCGCCGATCAGAAATACCCGGTAAGAATTTGTCGGCTTTTCAAGAGGGATCGACTGGGGTAAAATATTAACATCGGGAAATTGTTTAGGTGATACAAATCGACGGTAGTAATTTGGATTCAACTCATAATACTGAGCATCATCCGATTCTTTAAACAATAAATATGATTCTCCCACTCCAACAAATCGTAAGGCTAATTCCAGCAAGATCACGATCAGGATCGGTGAAAATCTAAAGAACACATTATAGGCTAGTCGTCTGAATGATACTTTCATATTACATCGGGAACGGTGTTGAACCGGAATTTGCTCCTAATACAATGATTAAAAAGAAAAGAAAAAGAATAAATAACGATACCAAAATATAATGGTGCCGGTCAAAAACAAAATCGACCATAGTCTTTAACAATGATCTGAATTCACTCATGAGGATTCCTTATCTTTTCGTTAATATACATAAATGTTCTGTCAGACTGCAATCATTCATCACGCTTTTTAAACAATATCGGTAAGATAAACAGATTGGTAATATTTATAACCACATGTGTCATAGCTGCAAAATAGATACTGCCGCCCCGGGAAATAATATAACAAAGAAAAATACTGATCATAAAGATCCATACGGTTGACCAAAACCCCTGAACGCCTGCGTGAAGAAGAGAAAATACAGCGGATAAGAGTAATGCTGCCCATATCCAATGAGACCATAAAGGAATAATAGCCATATAAATAAATCCCCGGAACATGATCTCTTCAACAACGGACCCACTAAGCGAAATACTCAGGGCCCAACGTTTTTGAGTAGGGGTAACAGGTAGCATATAATCCGTACGATGAATCCAATCACGGATATTTTTTCTACCCATAACGGCAATGAACATATCCAGAATAAATAAAATAATCGCCATAGCGAGACCTGCTGCCATGCCCCATATCAGATCCATAATAATATTTCGTCCGGCAAATAATTTTTGCAGATTTTGGATCCAATTCTCCAATCCCGGATGGGCTGATGCCGAGCGAGCGAGAATGATCGTGATCAGCACATAAACAAAAATAAGGACAATAGATATGACAGCTTGTTGGATCATTCCCATAGAATTCCACAACAGATCGGGCGTGATCTTTAATTTGTTCTCAAATTGAGGTTCGTTATCCAAAATAGGTGATCCCTTTACCCGGTTTAGAAATCCAGGTATTGTTTTTAATAAAATATCGCCACGGCAATTCTTTACCCTGTTTGATACCTATGCGAGTTGATCGGCCGATCATATTGACAGAGAGTTCATCTCCGGATTCGATCCAAATGTCATTTTCGCAAAGATCGCTCCCATTTTCGGGACGACCTATGTGAAAGGCCTGACATAATTTTGCGGGGCCATTGGTTAAATTTAATATTTTTTTTCGATCGGGATTAGTTGTCCCGAAACGATGAACAAGCATATGTTCTAATCCTTCAACGGGTTCCAATGCCCTGATCAATATAGCATCCCCCTGCCCTATTTTCCCGGCAACAACATTACAGCAAAAGTGCATTCCATATGTAAAATATACATAGAGATAACCCGGAGGGCCAAACATCACCTCATTTCGTGAGGTCTTACCGTTAAATGAGTGTGAAGCTGGGTCATCTTGCTGTGCATAGGCCTCAACTTCTACAATTCTGCCTGATACACGTTTGCCATTGCCAAAATCCCGTGTAAATAAACAGCCCAGCAAACTTGTTGCCAATTCATGAAAGTCTTGATTATAAAATGACCGGGGTAAAGGAATGTGCGTCATGATCTTTTAATTTGCTCGTGCAAAAATTGCAATGCCTCTAGATAACTTTCTTCTTTTTTACCGTAAAATTGTTTAATACAAACATCTTTTGTCACAGATACTGAGCGAAAGTCTTCGCGTTCGTAAATATTGGAAAGATGTACTTCAACGACCGGAATGGCCAAAAGCTCTATCGCATCCCGAATTGCATAACTGTAATGGGTATAAGCCGCCGGATTTATAATGATACCCTCAGAGATCTTTCGTTGACGATGCAACATCTTAATGATCTTTTCTTCCGAGTTGAACTGATAAATACTGATATCCAAACCCAGTTCTTCAGCTTTACGACGGATCTTTTTGTTCAATTTATCCAGTGTTAAATTCCCATATTGGGCTTTATCGCGATGCCCAAGCATATTAAGATTAGGCCCATGGATAATACATATTTTAATATTTTTTACTGTTTCGGCACTCATGAGCCTGCTCCAATTGTATAGCGTTCTTTAAGCCAGACAAGCGTTTCCCTAACCATCCCGGGAGTAATATCATTGACGATCACAGGAGTCCCGATATCTTTTAACAGGACAAAATTCAATTTACCATCTCTGATCTTTTTATCCCTCATGAGGGCCATCATCGCTTTATCAATATCCAAAACATTCAGGTCATAACCCAGTTTAATTTTACCGAGAGTATCAATAGCTGATCCACCTTTAAGCGGATCGAGCCCAAGCTTATCCATGCTGATCTTCAAAGCGGCACACATTCCAAGAATAACCGCTTCCCCATGCAGAAAATTACCATAACCGCAACTTTTTTCGATCGCATGTCCTATGGTATGGCCAAAGTTCAAAAACATACGTGTACCGTTTTCTTGCTCATCTTCGGATACTATTTCTGCTTTGATCTCTACGGAACGCCGGATGATTTCGGATACCAATTCCATGTCTTTAAGTTCAAAGAGGGTCTCTTTATTATCTAAACACATCTGCAAAAATGATCCGTCACGGATAAACCCGTATTTAAGGATCTCACCGTAACCACAGATCAGTTCACGGACTTCCAGTGTTTTCAATACGGTGGGGTCGATCAATACTATCTTGGGCTGATAAAAAGCGCCAATAAGATTTTTTCCCTGCAAGTGGTTAACACCCACTTTCCCGCCTACCGAAGAATCTACTTGAGATAGCAAAGTAGTGGGTAATTGAATAAAAGGTATTCCCCGATATATGCTGGAGGCGACAAAGCCCGAAATATCGCCAACTATACCCCCTCCCAGTGCAATGATCAAACAAGAACGATCAAAGGCGTTCTCAATAAGTTCATCGTATAATGTTGATACAGTGCTAAGGTTTTTGTTTTCTTCACCGCTCGGTATTAAAAATACATCAACCTCATAACCGGATGTGATAAGAGAGCGTATCACCCTTTCGGAATAAAGTTTTTTAACGGTTTTTGAAACCAATAGGGCAACTTTATTCCCTTTGGACAGGAATGGACGAATTTGTTCGCCAACACTCATTAATAAATGTTGATCGATCATGATCCGATAGGATCGTTCCGCAATGTTGACTTTTACAGTTTTCATTTTATCATGCTCTTGATCTTTTCCGCAGCCTCTTTAGCTGTTAATCTATCTGTATTTATGATCATATCGGCTAGGGTGTAGATAGGAGTGCGACCTTTCAAAATATTTTCAATATGTTCGACCCTGATCGGCTTTGGCAGTAAAGGTCTGTCCTCATTTTTTATTCTTTCAAAGATCACTACAGAATTACATTTTAACCAAATTACTTTTCCATTCTTTTTCATCCATTTTCTATTTTCTGCTCTTACAGGAAAACCACCACCGGTCGCGATAACTGTCGGATTTGAGATCTTAAGTTCCCGCGCGGTTTGGGACTCATATCCCCTGAATACTATTTCACCCTCTTCAAGAAATATTCTTTCAATACTTTTTCCATATTTTTCAACGATCTTTTGGTCAAGATCTATCAAATCATAATTCAG
>CAZSGO010000071.1:0-7916 GCA_964606395.1 uncultured bacterium | reverse complement strand
TTGTCTCTTGTCTCTCCTCTTCTCCAACGCCTCTCATCGACCATCCGGCAGTCCACTTCGTGGCACCAGCCGGAAGCTCTTCGCTATCGCCCTCACTCTCTTTCTTACCCTCTTATCTTCTTCCCCTCCTCTTCTCCACCTCTCACCTTCCCAGCGCTCACCCTCTCAGCTCCCTCTTCTCTTCTTCCCCTCTTCTCTTCTTCCCCTCCTCTCCTCCTCTATTTAAATGACCTCCGTCACCATTTCTCTCCTCGCCGCCTTTCTTATTGTTAAAAATCATGATTTCCCTTAACTTTAAGGATGTATTGTTCAATCGCCTTCCCCTTGGAAGTTTATCAGACATTCACGTATTCGGTTCCGGAATCTTTAGAGACAAAACTGGAGCCCGGGATGCGCATCAAGGCGCCATTTGGGGCTCGCACTCAAATGGGGTATTGCCTGGAATGTTTTCCCGTTCTGCCTTCAAAACTAAACTATGCGCTTAAATCGATCTCGGCTGTTGTTGATAAAAAACCTATCTTTACACCCGACCTGATCAAATTGATCTCATGGATATCGGATTATTATCTCGCACCGATCGGCATATGTTTTAGAGCAGCCCATCCTTCTGAAACCGGATTCAAGCGTCAGGAATTTTGTTTTGTTCATGAAAATGAAGATCCCAAGAATTGGCCGGATATTCCCGCTGGCGGCTTGTCGATGATGAATTTTGTCACACTTCCCGAACTACGGCAAAAAAAGATCAAAGAAGGTCTAAGCTCCGGAAAACTTTTCATTGATAATATCTTCCCTAAAGTCAAAGAAGCTCGTCGTGTTGCAGCGGTTAAGATCCTTGACAGGTCGCTGCCCGTTACATCTCGCCAGCAAGATGTGATCGATCTGCTTTCATCTCTGGATATCCCTCAAGAGGAAATCCGGGTAATACAAAAAAAACTGAAGTGCTCTCCGGCCGTTATTAATAAACTTATTGAAAACGGTGTGCTAAGCAAATTCGAAATGGAAGTTCCGGCCGATCCTTTTGATCACCTTGTTGCGGAACGTAATCGTGATGTGCAATTATCAACCGAGCAATCTGATGTTATTGGTCATATTGAAAAACAATTCAGGACATTTTATCCCGTTCTGCTTCACGGTATCACCGGAAGCGGTAAGACCGAGGTCTATATTGAGCTAGCCAAAAAGCAACTTGAGGCCGGTAAAAAAGTTCTGATATTGGTTCCGGAAATTGCCATTACACCACAGATCGCTGCACGTTTTCGTTCAACTTTTGGTGAGCAAGTAGCTATTTGGCATAGTCAAATGAGTGATTCCGAACGTTTGTGGACTTGGACCCAAATACAAAAAAATGCTATTCGAGTGGTCGTTGGCGCTCGTTCTGCTTTGTTCGCCCCTATGAAAGACATTGGACTGATCGTTGTGGATGAAGAGCAGGAAGCCTCCTACAAACAGGACGATCAGGCACCCCGATATCATGCCCGCGATGCAGCGGTTATGTATGCCCATATTTTAAATATTCCGATCATACTCGGGTCTGCCACTCCCAGTCTGGAATCATACTATCAATCAGCCATGAATCGCTACCATCGCCTGGAATTGAATGAACGGTTCGGTGATGCGCAACTGCCTCATGTTCATTTGATCGATATGACAGAAGCTCCCCGGCAAGGATTGTTCAGTCAAGAATTATTATCGGCACTCGATAAGACATTAAAAGACGGGAAACAGGCTATCATATTGCAGAATCGCCGGGGATATAATACGGTCATGGTATGCAGTGAGTGTAAACATATCCTTCAATGTCCCAGCTGCAGTGTTGCGTTAACTTACCATAAACGCCTTGATAAGCTCATGTGTCATGTTTGTAATGCCACCTATCCCCTGACGAACACCTGTTCGCATTGTGGAGAACAAACACTTAACGCCATGGGCCACGGCACTCAAAAAATCGAAGAAGAACTTAAAAAGATCTTCCCTGATGTACGTATTGCGCGCATGGATATGGATACCACACGCACCAAACATGCCCATGCACGAATTTTAAACGACTTCGAGCAACAACGGCATGATATACTTCTAGGTACGCAAATGATCGCAAAGGGACTGGATTTCCCGAATGTAACGCTTGTAAGTATCATGAATGCCGACACCGGTATGGGTATACCCGATCATCGCGCCAGCGAAAGATTGTTTCAACTTATCTATCAGGTCAGTGGACGAAGCGGCCGGGGCAAGCATCCGGGCGACGTTTATATTCAAACATTCTCTCCCGAGGAACCCTTGATCCAAATGGCCGCCAAGCTCGAATTGCGGGCTTTTTATAACCTAGAGCTCTTTCAAAGAAAATCACTGCAATATCCCCCGTTCAGTCGCCTTTTCCTTATTAGGGTCAGCGGAAAAAATGCCCGGGAGGTTGAAGCTGCAACCGGACGATTGTACAAAGCACTGGTTACAAAAATCCCACCGTCTTGTTGTTTGGGTCCGGCTCCGGCGCCCATTGAACGCATTAAAGACAAGACGCGCTGGCAAATACTTATTAAGGCGGGACGTAAAAGTGACCCCAATGGAAACCGGACCGCCAGTATATTGATACATGTAATTAAAAATTTCAGACAACAGGAAAAGGGCGTAAAAGCCCTCATTAATCGTGATCCGATATCACTCATGTAAGAAACTATGATGGAAAAATTATATCAACAACTTGGGTTTCATCTCGTAAGAGAAAAACTGGCCGAATATACGTCAACTGAAAATGCACATTCAAAGGCACTTTCTGCTGTATCTTTTTTGCCAAAAAGCATCTACTTATTGCGCCAACAGCAACACCTTGAAATGCGCGATCTGTTGGCCCTGGATACACCCCTTCCTTTGATCGGCTTCCCAACCCAGGAAGACATTATTTCAAAGGGAAAAGTAAAAGGCACGATATTGCATGAAGAGGAACTGTATGGCCTTACAGAGATCATGCAGCATGCCAGACAGCTGTCCGCATATTTTCAACAGCGCGAAGGCAAATACTCCGAATTAACCAAATTGATCAGGATATATAATCCCGATCTCAAAGATCTGGAACAGCAGCTTTTTAAATTATTTAATGCCGAACGCCAGATCGCAGATAATGCATCACCCGAGTTATCGCGTCTTAGAAAAAAAATAAATAAGATCGATCAAAATATTCGTATCAAAGTGTCCCATATCGCATCAGAATGGATGGAAGAATCCATCGCATCGGAAGATGTGGTCGCTTTTCGGAACGGACGGCAGGTCATTCCCATCCGGGCCTCCCGGAAATCAAAGGCACCCGGTATTATTCACGATCAATCACAAACCGGTCAAACCGTTTATGTTGAGCCCCTGGTCATTGTTGAAATGAACAATGAGCTTTATCAGGCAAAACAGGAAGAAAGAAATGAAGTACGGCGTATTCTTCTTAAGGCCTCCGACCAGATACGTGAATATCTGCCCTCTATAGAACTTTGTGTTGAAGCCCTTGAAACATTCGATCTGATAAAGGCTCATGGTAAGCTGGCTATAGAATATCATTTGGATAAACCCGACGATAAAGACAACAAGCTTCGTATTGTCCGGGGGCGGAACCTTGAACTGAATTTTTCAACGGATCCGGTGCCCTTGAACCTGCATCTCCCGGAAGGTAAATGCGGGATCATTATTACAGGGCCCAATGCCGGTGGAAAAACCGTTACATTAAAAACCATCGGTCTTCTTGCGATCATGAACCAGGCGGGGTTTCTTCTACCGGCAGAAGCATCGTCCACTTTCCCCGAATATGATAAGATCTTTGTTGATATCGGTGATGGTCAGTCCATTGACGGCGGCCTATCAACTTTTTCATCTCACATATTATCTTTAAAAAATATTGTTGAACAAACAACCAAAAACAGCTTGGTCCTTATTGACGAACTCGGAACCGGGACAGATCCCGATGAAGGTGCAGCTTTGGCCGAGGGTATTTTAAAAGTTCTGAGCGATCGCGGCACCACCGTTATTGCAACAACCCATCATGGTTCGCTTAAAACCCTGGCGTTCGATTCGCCGCATTTCGAGAACGGCAGCATGAAATTCAACGACAAAAACCTTATCCCCGATTATGAATTCATTCTTGGAATTCCCGGCTCTTCATATGCCATTGAGATCGCCAACCGCTATAAATTGGATGAAAGGGTCATCAAGCATGCCAAAGAACGCGTCGGCAAACAACGCGAGAAGCTTGAACGGCTGATCGTTGACCTTCAACGTAAGATCAGTCGATATGACACACAACTGAAAGAAACAAAAGAAAAAGAAAAAGATTACAAAGAAAAGCTCAATTATATTAATGATAAAAAAAGCGATATAGACCATAAATTCAAGCGGGCCGAAAAAGAAGCCGTCAAGCGGGCCGAAAGCATGATCGCAGATCTCCGCAAAGAACTGGAATCCAGCATTCGGGAAATTCGGGAGCATCAGGCTAGTAAAAATTCTATTCGCGAAGCGCAAAGCGTTTTTCTAAAGGCAAAAGAAACACTAAATGAAAAAGAAATAAGTGAGCCCGAGCAAGCAACGCCTTCACTTAAATTAAAAGACTTACGAGAAGGACTAAAGGTCTTTGTCCCAACAATGGGGCAAAACGGCACCATCCTTGAAATAAACCAAAAAACCAAAAAAATATGGGTGGATGTTGACGGTTCTCGTTTGCGGCTTCAGGCAGATTGGTTGGAGCCGGAAAAGAAAACCAAACAACGTATTTCGACGATGGTCTCACATTCATTTTCAGGATCGGCGTACCATTTGGACCTACGCGGAAAGCGAGCCGAAGAAGCACTCATTGAAACCGACAAGTTCATTGATAATGCGATCTTAAGCGGTATCAATACACTGGAAATATTGCATGGGACCGGAGGTGGTATTTTACAGAAGGTCATACATGATTTTCTTTCGACTGACCGTCGGGTAAAAGAACATAAATTTGCGCCCCCCGATCAGGGCGGCGTTGGGGTAACCTTTGTAAAATTACGCGGATAGTTCCCTTTTTAATAATTTATAGTATATTAGGGATAATTTTGAAAAACTGGAGGCATGATGAATAGAAATATAAAACTGGCAGAAAATGTATATTATCTTGGTGTGAACGACCGGCGTACTTCTCGCTTTGAAAACCTTTGGCCTCTTCCCCAAGGTGTTTCCTATAATGCCTATTTGATCAATGATAAAAAATCCATCCTTGTTGATACGGTTGAATTAACAAGCACAGATTCCTTTATATCTGAAATTCAAGATATTCTACAAGACAAACCACTTGATTATTTAGTGGTTAACCATACCGAACCCGATCACTCGGGAGCTTTGACTTCTCTTATAAAAACTTATCCCGAGCTGTGTATCGTGGGTAATCGCAATACATTTAAATTCCTGGACGGCTTTTACGGCGAAATCAAAAACAAACTTGTCGTTGAACATGGTGACACACTGGATACGGGCGATAGAATACTCCGCTTTTATTCCACCCCCATGGTTCACTGGCCCGAAACCATGATGACCTTTGACGAAAAAGACGGTATCCTTTTTTCGGGAGATGCGTTTGGGAGCTTTAAATCTCTGGATGGGGGTATCTTTGACGATGAAGTGAATATTGATTGCTATGAAAATGAAATGCGTCGTTATTATTCAAATATCGTTGGAAAATACGGGAAAAACGTTCAGCGTGCGTTTTCTGTACTTGAAGGTGTCCCGATCAAAATGCTGGCATCCACCCACGGTCCGGTTTTTAGAAAAGACGTTAATTGGGCACTTACCCGATACGACAAATGGAGTCGCGAAGAAACACAACCCGGCGTTGTGGTCATATACGGATCCATGTATGGACATACAGAAAAAATGGCGGACTATTTTGCACGTAAGCTCAAAGAAGCCGGTGTTCCGGACGTAGAGGTTTATGATGCATCGGAAACACATCCTTCTTTTATGCTTTCCGCTGTTTGGAAATACAATGGTGTGGTCCTTGCCTCTCCGGCTTACAACAATGCCCTTTTTCCTTCGGTTAAACAAATTGTAGACAAATTCCTTGAGAGGAAAATGGCCAATCGCCATGTTGCTGTTATTGGTACATCAACCTGGAGCGGCGGGGGTGTAAAATCGCTCAATAAGTTAGTTGAAGAACTCGGATGGGATCAGGTAGGCACTTCTATTGAAGCTAAGTATTCGGCCGGAAAAACCGACTTTGATCTTTGTGATGTTTTGGCAAAAGAATTGGCCGAAACGGTTCTCGCTAAGTAAACAATAGATCATATGTGTAGGGTCCAGAATTCAATGACCTTACTTCTTTAAAATAAAAAACCCTGAAGAAATTCTTCAGGGTTTTTTCGTATAGATGGTGTTTAAATCTTAATGGTATTTATTTGTTAACACATTCGCCTTTATAACCGCGGCCGTCATGCATTTTTGCGCCCATTTTTTTACCCATTTTTTTACCGTGATCTCCCTGCATTCCGGGCATCATTTTTTTGTGCATTTTCATTTTACGGTAATTTTCTTCGCCGACGATCTTGCGAACTTCAACTTGATGATCCAATTTTTCGGCAGCAAGTTCCGCTTTGACGGCATTCAGTTTATCCAGTTTAGAGCTAATCTCTTTGGCTGTTTTTCCGTCAGTGATCATTTCGTCGATCTCGATCATCAGCACTTTAACATCTGCACGAAGCGGAATGGCTTTCTTTTCGAAATCGCGTTTTGCATCTCCAACTTTTGAACGTTCATCGTCAGTCAGTAACTGGCAGTTCTCGCCGTTCATTTTGCCCTGCATCTGCATGGACCTGCCTTTTTCATTCATGCCTGCGAAGGCCATACCGGCTACCAGCAGAAGGGCAAGTGCGATGGTGATTGATTTGCGTTTCATGATTTACTCCTTTTAAAATTATTTACGCTTGTTCCAGAATTTCTTGTTTCCCTTCTTCTCTTCCGGTTTTGGCATATATCGCTGTTTTAATTCATGTGATAATTCTCTTCTGAAGCGTGGCTCAAAAAATATCAATTTTGCAACTTGTTCCGGCTCCAAAAATTTTTCGACATCTTTAATGAATTCATCATCAAGTTTTACTTCTTCATTTTTTAAACGTTTAATTTCATCTTTATATTTTTCCAGATCTGTTTGTGTGATTTCTTTCTTCTGAAACACTTCATCGCTCAAAGCACCCATTTGCATATGCAAGGCGTGGACATTATCGCGATACGGGCGGTTCAGCGGAAATAATTTTTCGGCTTGTTCCGGTGTTAATTCAAGGATTTCCGTCATACGGAATACCATATACTGATAATACGGTTGGTTGCTGATACAGTTTTCTTGTCTTTGAGAATCGTCGAACCGCTTATCTTGCATGCCTTGTGCATTTAGTCCGCCGATCATGATCAATCCGACAGCCATTATTGTAAAATACTTTTTCATATTATTCTCCTTATCAAACTCTAAAATATATTGCCTAAAGACTCAATATTCTCATATTGGGCCAAGTATTCGATGATCGCATTCTGGTCCATTGAAACCTCCGGCACCATACTGCTTTCAGACTGCAGGTATAAAACATCATCGCTTAGATCGGCTATGGATATATTTGATGACTGGTTTATATTAAATATTGTAACAATGGCGAGCATGAACACAGCGGCGACACTAGTGATGCGACGCGAAAGAACAACTCTATCGTGTCGACGCATTTTCTTGTTAATACTTATAAAATTCATATCCCGTTTTACAGGATCTATCGTTACCGGCGTATCATCCGAAAATCCTTCAAAAATATGAAAGAGTGTTTTACAGGAAGAACAGCTTGCCAAATGTTCATTGGCTTCGGGATAGCGTTCCGGGTGCTCCTGTAATTCGGGAAAGATCTCTTGTACTTGTTCACATTTCATTTTACTACCTGTTG
>CAZSGO010000070.1:0-8060 GCA_964606395.1 uncultured bacterium | reverse complement strand
GTGTACATGATTTTGTGTAAACACCGATAGTAGTTACATAAATTAACTAATTATTCACAACAATCCCAGCAAATACCCCTCAAAATCCTTATAAATAAAGGCTAATACACCTGTCAGACGAAGCCTCGGCGAAGATGGAAGTAAAAGAAAATATTTACTTCGCAGATCACATATCAGCGCTCCTTGTTCTGATATCAAATTGAATATAAAAAATCCACCAAATGGTGGCTATTGTTTTATTGATCAAGGTAGGGGGAAGCTTAAGCATTGGCTGGATTAAAGCCCGCTCGAAAGAGGGGTTTTTTATTCAGCCAAGTTTTATACTAACAGTTTAACCAGTGCAAAAAATTCGGAAGAAGCTCAATATTTAGAATTTCACAGAATTACTACTTGGATAAAATATTAATGTTTAGTAAAATGTAACTAAAGAACTATTTAACATATGCGTAAATAATTATATATTGATAAGGCATAAGGGAATTTTAGTGCCATTTTACTGCTGGAGTAAGGAGTGGAATAATGATTACTAAAGATGTTCTGATCAGTGTTTCTGAAAAAGAAGAGATAGCGTCGAGGGAATTGATTGAATTTATGAATATCATTTCGGTGCCAAACAGATTCAGAATTACTCAACTATTATATAACAATAAAGAAATTACCGTTACTGATCTATCAATTTTACTTAAGATCAGTCAACCTGCAGTATCACAACATTTAAAAATATTAAAGCTATCCTCAATCGTTAAACAATGTAGAAAGGGGAAACAAATATTTTATTCTTTAGATCAGCATGGAATAAAAAATAAATATGGAGAGGGGATAAATTATTTGCGGTGTTATTTTTTAAATGAGAATAATTAGTAAAAAAACCAGGAACTCACAAAAGAGTAATTAAGGCCTTCTCCCTATTAATTGAACAGTCAAGTCTCTGAATAAATATTATCCCAATACCCAATCTAAGCAATTTTGATCTCTGTAAATACACTATTTTCAGGGAGGAATAATAAGAGTAAAGGCGGGGAGATCGATTGTAAGAGAAGGAATATGAGATATGAATAAAAAAAATATCTACCGATCACAGATTACCGGTTACCGGTCACTGATTACTTCATCAATACCATCTTCTTCGTCTCAACAAAGTCACCTGCTTGCAATCTATAAAAATAGACTCCCGAGGGAAGTGGGGAAGCATTCCATTTGGCGGTATGATATCCCGATAATTGACGGTCATTGATCAGAGTAGTGATCTTTCTGCCGCTTATATCGTGGATCGATAATTCAACTTCACTGTCATCAGGCAGTTGATAGTTGATTACTGTGACAGGATTAAAGGGGTTGGGGTAGTTTTGGTCAAGATGATATGAACCGGGATGACCGGTTTTAGCAATACCCACATATCCACTAAAAGAATATGCCCGCAATCCTCCCGAACCGTTCACAGTATAAACCGTACCGTCTGAGGCGATCTCAATTTGTTTTGCTATAATTTCTTCAAGATATCCCGTATTGATTAGATTTGTGCCATCAAATATAAATGATCTCAAGCCGTCCTCAAAACAGGCAATGATCGTTCCATCGCTGTGGACGGCAACGTCCCATGCTGAAATATCATTTGAGAACTCAGCCTTATTGATAAGGGATTTACCATCGTAATAATATACGTGCAAACCATATCTGGATGTCGCAAACAGAGTTTTATCACCCAATACCGCAAGATTTGAGTATGAAAAGCCTTCATTCAAATGAGCTGTGTTGATAAACCCCGTGCCATTGAAAGCATATACTCTTATTCCATCACAATAATTCCCCAAATAAATGGTTCCGTTTGTGCCAATTTCGAGTTCCTGGGCATTGCACCCATTATCGATTGATGCTTTTTCGCTCAATCCGTTTGAGAGTAAAGAATAGGCAAATAGACCTTCCCAATCCCTGCCAATAAATAATGTACCATCTTGGCCGAAGATCATCTGATTAGTGTATCCGGTATAATCAAGTGAAAATACATTGCTCAAACTTATGCCATTATATCCTAAACAATAGATATCACCGTACCTGGATGATGCAAATATTTTATTTTGTCCAATTGCCAGGTGTTTAATATCAGCGGGAAGAGGAAGATGTGATTTTGATATAAAATTACTTCCGGTGAAATCATATACTCTGATACCGTGATCGTTGTTCGACATCACAATGGTATTATCGTCCCAAAGTGAAAGTGCCGTTGCCGACCCACCATTATCAATAGATGCTCTTTTACGTAAAGATGTATTATCAATCTCCAGTGCAAGCACTCCATCAGCATCTGCGGCAACAAAGATCATATTGGTATTTTCTACTGCACAAGCATCTTTTGTGCGCCATGAATCACCAATTGAGTACTCGGCTATTCTACTGAAACCGTCCTCGCCGATATTTTCATATATTCTTAATCCATAGTAATCGCTGAATAGCATAAATTTGTTATCATCAAATTTGTTCAGTGAAGAGTGGTAGTCGATATAATGGCTTGACTCTTCTGCCGGATAAGAACCGTTGAAAGAATATTTATATATGTAATATTCTCCATCACTTACACATAGTATGCTGTCGCTGACAGCTAAAACACGACTTAAAGAATAATTCGGATTATGGTTTGCTTTCCATGTAAAAGTATTGTTTTCATATCGATATACATCCAGACCATAGGACCCTCTTGCAAAGAACATGGTCCTGTTATCGCTCATGTCCATATCGATAATTTTCAATACCAATGAGTTGATAAAAGTGAAAACTGAGTTTTTATATTTTAAAGCATATACACCGTAATTATATCGGAAGAAGAGCACCGTGCTGTCGTTAACGGCAAAGATCTTTCCGTTCGTACCATGCACATTGTATTGAGCAATGTAATTGAATGAATTACCCGAAAATCCATAGGCAAGGATCTTTGATTGTGTTAAAAACAGTAATTCACTGCTCGGTGTGACGGCCATTTCCGTGACTGCCTCATCGACCTCAAGGTGAGACAGGTGAATAAACTTGTCATCCGTATATGAATATGCCCGAACTCCACCTGAACCATATGAAACGATCATTGTACTGTCATTCAGTTCAGTAATACATTGTGCACTTCCCACATCGTCTGTTTTATCAAGAAAATTGAATTGGAACGAATACTCTTCCGCACTAAGGAACACTCCTGTGAAAATAACAACAAGAGCGATATTTTTAATTATTTTTAAGATTATATTATTGATCATTTTATTAAAACCATTCTTTTCGTGGTTGAGTAATTCCCTATATTGAGGGTAAATAAGTAAATGCCAGAGGCGCATATGTTGCCATGATCGTCCTGTCCGTTCCACATGACCCGATGATTTCCTTGAGATTGGTTAGGGATATTCCAGGATCGAATTCTGTTTCCCCGTAGATCATAGATGCCAATGTTTACGTCATTATCAAAATACAGGTAAAATGATATCTCGGTCATGATGTTGAATGGGTTTGGATAGTTTTGTCTCAATTCAACGGTTTTAGTTTGAAATTGAGCAGATCCATTGTATGAATATGCTGAGAATCCGTATTCGCCTTTTGATAATATGATGCCTCCCAAATCATCACGTGTGATGTCCGAATCAAAAGCCGGATCGGTTTTTTTGTATGCAAGCTCATTAAAGGATTTGTTGCTCCTGTTAAAAGCATATAATCCGTCAAAAGCGGAAAACGCAAATACCGTACTGTCTTTCGCTCTTGCTACGCTGGTAATACATAAATTATCAAGGTGTGCCGTACGTAAGGCCATATAGGTATCCGCATTTGAATGATATGAACTCATGCCGTTGAATCCTTCGGCCAGGATCACATCATTCAGCACACCATCAAGGTCATAGGCGTTTAAACTGCTTGAGGCTATCACTATTCCTGAAATACTTGAGTCTGTAAGGGTATTGATCACCGGAACACCTGATTGTGTAATCGAATAGATAATACCCTGAATAATAGCGACATCGAACGAAGCCCAATTCGACTTTTTAGATAAAGCGGTGAATGTACCATTTTTATATGAAAAAACCCTTAATCCGTATGTAGCGTCTGACAAGTATATTTTTTGTGTATTATCCAACGCCAAAGCTACAGCTTCGCCATCGTCATCGAAATATCCTTCCAGCCTGAAAGTAGTACCCTCTAATTTATATGCTCTCAAACCCTTTTTTCCGCAGGCGACGAATATGGTTCCATTACTGCTTATTACAACATCATTGACAGAACCGCCGGGATCTGTAAATGCAAGATAGTTCCTATCAGGATCTTCGATATTATATGCATATAATCCCGCATCTCCGTTTGCACAGAAAACAACACCATTATCATTTATAGCTGTGGCATGTGCATAGCCTGCATTGTGAGAACGGCTCCCGGAAACAAATGCATTTCCTTCGTATCTGCAGGTTCTCAACCCATCGTAACCATTGGCATAAAATACTTCATTATCATCTGAAATAACGATATCTCCGGCATAACCACCGGTGGTCACATGTTTGGTACGGGCAAAGCTGGTTGAATAGCTGCTTGTTGAGAGGAGGTAAGTCCTAATGCCATCCTTACCATAGCTTACAAAAATATTATAATTACCATCCACCACAACGTCCGTTGCATATGAATTTTCATTTTTAAAAGCAATTCTTGAGTAGATCTTGGTGCTGGAATTATAATTATACAAACTCAATCCGTTCGCACCATTCGCTATATATACTCTTGAATCGTCTACGACAAATACACCTTGGGCACTTCCCTGAGTAGAGGAGCCGGATTCCAGGATCAGTTTATCTCCAATGAATCGATAACATTTGAGACCTTCGGGTCCATCAGCCAAGAAGATCCTGCCCTCATCGCTAATAAAGATCTTATTGGCATAACCTTCATCTTTAACATTATCTTTCAATATGATATCGGTTCCATCAAAGAAATAGGCGCTTAAACCATTATGCCCGAAACTGATAAAAATTATTCCGTCAGATCCGATAGCGATATCATTTATAATGCCTGATACACCAATTCTGGAAATGGTGCTTAATTCTGATCTGTTATAGCGGCAAGTATAGATACCGTCAAATTCAACGGCTATGAAGAAAATTGAATCATTCATTACTGCCACATTGCTTACAAAACCGTCAATGCTAATGGTTTCTCTCAACGATAGCTCATGGTCATTATAATCAAATATCGATATGCCGTTATTACCATTTGCCGTGATGATGCTACCATCTGGTGTGATGGCCGTGTTCTGAACTGTCCCTCTTTGCTTATTTTGGAATATTTGATTAAAAGAATACTCGGTCTGTCCCCATAAAAGACTTGTCACCAACAATGATATGCCATAGAGAAATATTATGAATGTTCTACTGAAATTGCATCTCAGTTTCATAGTAAATAGTTCCAACTAAATTTTGTGATAGAATATAATAAATATTCGCATTCCCAATAACAACATATTTTATATAGCTTATTTAAATAATAAGTATAAAAGGAGGGAATTCAATCGATGTTCGGTACTCAATATAACTTGAAGGGATCAGGGTATTTTGTATGACAAAGTTAAAGTAAATAATAAAACCAATGATCTGAAATCGTGCCGAAGCAAAAAATATTGGAAAAATTATGTGATCGATGATCTGCCACAACCCACTAAATATCTTGCCAAAATGTCATACTATGCATATAATTAAGCAATTACAATATTAGAAAGGTAAGAAGGATATATCATGAAAAGGTTTAAAGTGATCTTGGTTTCGGTTTTACTGGGTTTCCTGATCATAAATTGCAGCTTATTCGATGATTATGATGATTTTATACCGCCCGAATGGATACAAGGAACCTGGGCGGATACTTTGGATGTAACCATATATACTTTTAGCGATTATGATATTACACAAACCATTTCAAGTAACACGATCATTTTTAGTGATACATATCGACGGTCGCTGATATCGCAAACAAGCACAGATTCCTTATATTTCTTTTCGATCAATGAATCAGGGTCGACAGTCACATACCATTTTGAGAAAACAACTGACACAACCCTGGACTATTACACAGCAACAGGCAGTACCATGATACCGGCTGTTGAATTGATCATACGGTAATACTTAACTCATTTATTTGATCCTTGGCATTTTCCGTGTTTCGGAATACTTATTCGTATTTAATTGATAAAAATACATCCCAGTAGAATGATCCGAAGCATCCCAAGTGTGAGAATGTAAAATACTGTAAAGGGAAACTTGGATAACAGTTAATACAAGGCTTTGCACTTCTCTATTTTAAATAAAAATAAAACCTTTTGATATTTGCACCAAAATTCACGAAAATCCAAGGTAAGTATAAATATATTGCAATATGGATTAGAGAGGAGAAAGCGCTAACATGAAAAAACTAACATGGGTCATTTTACTCATCAGCCAGTTTGTCTTTGCCGCTACTGCGGGCATTATTCCCACACCCCAACAGATTGAATTATCCGCTCAGGAATTTCAGCTAAGTTCTAAGGTTGAGTTTAAACTTGTGGGTGATTTGCAAAATCTGAAAACGGGACAAGAAATGCTTTCGGAAGCATTGGCTGAAATGGTGAGCGACAAAGTCAAAGGAACAACATCGATCATCCTAGAAAAAACGGATGAATTTTCAATAAATAATATTAGCACGGAACAGCTGTCTGAAGCCTATTCATTGGACATATCACAGGAAAAGATCCTGATCCGATCCGGAAGCGATAAAGGACTATTTTATGGATTGATGTCCCTGACGCAGTTGGTAAAGGCTTCCGATAATGGTACGATCCCTACGCTCAAGATCCTGGATTATCCTGATATGCTCTGGCGCGGGATCTCTGATGATTTTAGCAGAGGCCAGGTATCCACGATGGAAAATTTCGAGACCATACTTCGTTTTTTGGGTGAGGTCAAACAGAATATCTACATGCCGTATATGGAAGATCTCGTTCAATTGGACGCATATCCCGAGATCGGGAAGGGTCGAGGCGCGCTTTCAAAACAGGATATTGCCGACCTGCAAACAATAGCCGATCGCTATTTTGTACAGGTCATCCCAATTTTTCAAACACTGGGCCATTATGAAAATATACTGTCAGATCCAAATTTCAGGCAATATGCCGAATTTCCCGGAGCGGCTTCTTTGAACAGTATTGATGAGAAAACAGACAGTTTTTTGTTTAATATGCTGGATGAAGTGATACCGCAATTTAAAAGCGATTATTTTCACATCGGCTGCGATGAGTCACGAGATGTCGGATTCGGTGCAACCAAAGAATTAGTCAGAAAAGTTGGCACCGCACGGGTTCATGCGGACCATTATAACAAGGTCTACGATAAGGTCACATCGCAAGGGAAGCAGGTCCTGATGTACGGCGATATTATTCTTCGTCACCCCGAGATCCTGGACATGATCCCCCAAGATATCATTATTGTTGATTGGCATTACCGACCGTACGATCATTATCCGTCGATCCAACAATTCAAGAAAGCCGGATTCCCTTTTTTGGTTTCACCGGGCATTCACAACTGGCGGCAAAGTATTCCCAATTTCACCAATGCCTGGATCAATATTTCCAATATCAATTATGAGGGGTATTTGAATGGTGCTTTAGGCTCGATAAATTCCAGTTGGGGTGATTACGGAGGACTGAATTTTCGGGAAATGAACTATATGGGCTATGCCTTTGGAGCAGAATCCAGTTGGAATCCATCGAATATGGATGGGGAGACGATCCGACAACGTTTCATGAGACAATATTTCGGAGCGGATGATATCAGCATGGAATCATTGTTCCTTGTTGCCAATGAGATCCCAAACAATACCGATCTGCGATATATCTTTAGAAATCCTTTTTTATCCGATATGAACGATCGAAGGAACAATTCATTTTCGTCTGCTCAACTGATCCAAAACGGGAAATTAACCCTAAAACTGATCGATCAATTACGTCAACAAGGTATTCGAAACGTCGATAAACTGGATTATTTTGAGATCGGTGCGCGAATTGCCATGATGACCGCAAGAAAAAC
>CAZSGO010000069.1:0-8063 GCA_964606395.1 uncultured bacterium | reverse complement strand
CCGGTTGTTGATGATGAAAATAAACTTATCGGTGTGGTAACGGTTGATGATATTATTGATGTACTGCGCGAAGAGGCGACAGAGGACCTTTTACAAATGGCGGGTTTGGGCCGTGATACGGATATTATTCTAAAATCCACCTGGGAAACGACAAAAAAACGTTTTCCCTGGTTGTTGGCTACTTATGTTGGCGGTTTGATCGCTGCATTTGTTATTGGAGCTTTTCATGATCTGCTAAGTACGTTTGTCATTTTAACCTCATTTATCCCGATCATTGCGGGAATGGGGGGTAATATAGGGACACAAAGTTCAACCATTATTACGCGTGGCTTGCTGACAGGCAGGGTGAACCCCAATACAGCTATGAAGATCATTGCAAAAGAATTGCGCGTGGGTGTAACTCTGGGTTTGATCTATGGTGTTTTTCTGGGTGGCATTTCATTTTTAATGGCCTTTGTTATTAAAACAAACGGTTTTAACTATCCATTAGCCCAATGTATTGAATTGAGTATTGCGATTGCAATAGGTATCGCTATTGCCATGACGCTTGCAACTTTCACGGGGACCATTGCTCCGATATTATTGAACAAGATGAAGATCGATCCCGCAATTGCGACGGGACCGTTTGTTACAACGACCATCGACATTTTGGGTATTTTGATCTATTTGTCGATCGCAACCGGATTAGTCCACTTATAATTACATGAAAAAAACACCAATTATCCTGATACTTGTTTTTATTGCGGGGATCTTGGGTGCATCGGATACACTCTTTTTTAAAGTTACCTTGCTTGGCTTGCATTGTGCAAGTGTTGAGGTAATTGAGAATCAAATTAATAACGATGTAACCGAGATAGTTTATCACGCTTATACCATAGGTGGTTTTGATAAGATCTACGAAATTGATAATTGGTATTATTATTACACCAATGCCTCTTTGTCCCATATAGACTCTTTAAAAAAGAACATCAGTAATAAGGATCTAAAGCAACAATACCGCGAAGATATCTATAATGGTGTTATTCATTATAGCGGGACTCATACCCAGGCAACACCCAAACCGGTTCACCACGTTTTATCCTTTTTAAGCTATCTTCAACATTATCCCGATAAATTAATAGATGGACAAAAATTCCCATTCTTGATCACAGATGAGGGAGATTTATATCATCCTGAGATCAGTATATCCCCAAACGAGAACAAACAACAAGTTGATGTGTATTTTAAATTGACCCATGTTGCCGGTGAAGAGATCCTGGAGCCCACAGATGTATTCAATTGGATGATATGTGCAGGCAAAGGAACAAAAATGTTATCTTACTCTTATGCAGATAATACGATTACCGAAGGAGCATTTTCTTTGGGCTGGGGCTTGCATTTAAGAGCGAAAAGAATCTACAAGTAATAATCAATATTTTCCGGAAGCAGATCGTAATTGTGAATTGTTAAAATGGCAATCGACTGGAACGATGACCGCATAAAAAGCAACTTTAATATCCCGGCCTAAGATTTATCGATGGATTAAATACTTTGGGTAAAATCTTATGTTGAGTATATTCACAAGACAAAAAATAAACAGGGAATAACATGAAACGTATAGCACTTTTTATAATAAGTATATCCTTATCTTTGGTTTTTGCCCAAACTCTGATCATTGAAGGCGAAGCCGAACGACTGGAATATGATGTGGAAATGCTGAGATCTATTTCATTTTGCGATCTGGATTCTCTTTCCAATACGGCATTAAGTTTTCATACGGTAAGCGGTATCCGGCATATTTGTCTTGAGGATATTGATTCACTCGATCTTAACGATGCGGGTGAGGTATTGATATATCACGGGGACGTGATCACATCATTTCGCCGGGTAGATATAGAATATATAGATATTACACCGGTAACACTTCCCGACAGGCAGGAAGGCGCAAGAACAGGTTCGGAATTTATGGAAGATGTATCGGGGACCACCTTTACCGAGAGGGAACCTCAAATATTGACTGAAATATTGAATGGGAATATGCCGGATATTCTTCGGGATTTTATGACCCTTTCATCCACATTTCAAGATGCGAACGGCGTGAACCACATGGTAGAGTATGATGTCATGAGCGATTATTTGTCTATTGGCAACAATGAAGATTATTGCAGGATTCCCATGGGGCCTAAAACGGCCCAGCAGATCGCCGACGCCTTTGGGTGTATCTTGACTACACCAAAGCTATGTGATGACATTTGGGCGCATGCTACGGTCCATCTCAATCCCATACCGTATGCTCCTGTGGGTGACAACAACTCGCAAGTCTATAAATTCGTTGAACATAATACGGATATCAATGCCGCGCGTGAATTGGCGGGTGGCCGGATCGGAGAGTTGATCGCAGGCATAAAAAAAGATGTGGTGATCTGTAATGCTTTAAAAACCAAACCCGGTTATGTTGCCATTTACGGTTGGCATTATACAAATGGAACACCCATACAACCCCTATATACAGGCCATGTTGACTGGTATGTAGATTACAGTCACGGGATTCGTCTGGTCAACAAAGTTATGCGTGTTGACGGCGTATTGATGGATGCACATGATATTCTGAAAGATCCTGTCCTATACAAGTTGCTTTCCTATGAAAGCGGGATCATGCAGCAACCCGCTTATGCTTATTAAGGGACGATCATGAAAAAACATATTATCATCCTTTTGGTCTTTACCCTTTTGGTGCTTCCCGCGTATGGACAGAAATTGACATTACATTTTTTCGATGGCCATATTGATACGGTGCTCCTGAACGATGAAACACGCATGTATTTTGTTGATTCAACAATAAGCGTTACCCGTTTGAGCTCGCCGGTTAACGGACAAAGGAATGTTTCTCAAAATCCGGGATTTTCATGGCAGCATGTTCCCGAAAAAGAAGTTGAACTCGTTTTGTCTCTTCAGGATACATTTGAAGATACGCTCTTTCATGTCACTCATATCGATACGAATGGATATTTGTGCAATATGACACTCAACATACAAAGTCGGTATTATTGGAAAGTTCGCATCCATGGAGAAGAGCTTTGGACTGCCGCGTGGTATTTTGATACTTATTCGCCCGTAGTTCCCGATAAACCGATCTCGTTAGCACTTTTACCCGGCGATGATCCGGGTAGTGTACAATTAAAAACACGCCATCAATCCGAGATCGATTCTTTTATGGTGGTCTGCAGTTTTGATGGATTATCATTTCCCGATACGGTTTTCTGTGACACATCAGAGATGATCATCGGCGGTTTGGAACCGGATAGCTGCTATTACATGAAGATCGCCGGTGTTAATGCTGCCGGTACCGGACCCTTATCCGACCTGCTAGCCGTGTCGCTTACCACAGTTGAACAACCGGTATTGATCGTGAATGCTTTTGATCGTACTACGACGGGAAATAGCCGGGATTTTATCCGCCAGCATGCAGAGGCGGTTTTGGCTAATGGCTATACCTTGATCTCGGCGACCAATGAAGCAATGACCGATGGACTGCTAAGTTTCCCCTTTTATTCCGATCTTGTCTACATATTGGGGGAAGAAAGTACGGCTGATGAGACATTCAGCGATGCTGAGCAGAATATCATTGAAGATTACCTTAAAGCCGGTGGGAACATGTTTGTTTCAGGTGCTGAGATCGCCTGGGACCTTGACTATAAAGGAAGCGCCGCCGACAAAGCGTTTTGCCATAATTATTTACATCTTGCCTATGCTCAGGATGCCCCGAACAACACGTCCGGGACATATTATAAAGTTGAAGTTAGCTTACACGATACCGTTTTTTCCGATCTGTCGTCATTTTCATTCGACAAGGGAACCCACGGAACATATAATGTAAGATATCCGGATGTATTTACCCCGCAAAATGACGCACGGACATTTTTAAAGTATACCGGGTGTAATGCCGGAGCAGCCGGGATCATTTTTGACGGGATATTTCCCGGTGGATCACAAGAAGGTAAGATCATGGTGCTGGGTTTTCCCTTTGAAACGGTCTACCCCGCAGCAAACCGTACGGCACTGTTAAGAGACTATTTTGAATTCTCCGAATTTGGACTGGCCGTCAATGAAGAAAGCGGGATCCCTCAATATCATCGTTTGGAACAAAATTATCCCAACCCCTTTAATCCCAGAACAACGATCAGATTTCAAATGTCGGAATTTGGCGCATTAAAATTGAATGTTTATGATATGCGTGGTGTTTTGGTCAATGAATTGATCAATGAAAATATTGATGCCGGTAAGTATGAATTGACGTGGGACGCATCACATTTGGCATCCGGTGTATATATTTGCGTGATGCAGGTTAACGATAATATCTTTGGGTCAGAAAAGCTCACATTGTTGAAATAATAAATTCAATAAATATAAGATTGTGAAAAATAATTGAGACAAGATGGCTTGCTCACCATAGCCTTGGCGAAGGTGAGCCCTGTCTTTACTTGCTGAATTTTAATTTATGATCTTTTTACGTCAGTTTTTCAATAACCGCTTTCAATGATTTCAATGCATCTTCGGGCAATTTATCCATTCCGCCTTTTTCGGTATCGCGAGAAGCAATATACTTGATGCGGTCATTAAAACGAGCCACGAATTCTTTGCGGTAATTTTCATTATCCAATGATATTTCAAACCCTTCAATATTCATGATCTTGATATCATTGAAAGGAGCCCATGGTTTAAATTGAGCTTTTCTTTCAATGATCGATTCTATAATGCCAAGAGTATGTTTTGGTTCGACTTTCTTGCCCATAAAGAAACCGGTATTCAGTACATAGCATTCAACACCGTCTTCAATAAGCTTTTTAAAGCGATTATAGTCCAATTTGAGTGCATAGGTGCGGAAGGGATTTGCGTAGGGTTCTACGACCAGAGCATTCGGATCCACACCGGGAGCCAAGCGTTCCGCGCTGGTTCGTTTTGTTGCCAATGTTGCGCCCATGGCCGATCCGAGTGATGCGCCATCCAGTTTGATGACCGGTGGGAGGGTAGGGTCTTTCATTAACCAAAAGATGGAATTGATAGGTTCATCTATGCGATCTACACGATTTGGCGACCAGAATTTTGATTTTACCGCACGGCCGTTGCCATTTCGGAGATCTTCGGTTACAGGGTAGATCTTACCGTTTTCATATTCAATGGCCCCGCAATTCTGGAGGGTCAAAATATATTTATTATCTTCGCAGTTCATCGGATAATCCTGGGTCTTATCAAAATATGCCGGTTCAAGAGCAATAGAATATTTTTTATCGGCGTTGATTATGAAGGCGTCATCATGAAGAACGGTGACATCATATTTATCGCCATGCTTTGCATGAGTAATGGTGGATTTGCCTGAACCGGAGAGTCCAAATACCGCAACCGTGTAATTTGCTTTATCAAGATTGTAACGTTTTAAACCGCCGTGGCAAGAGGCATAACCGTTGCGGGCAGCCGTTCCCCAACCAAGCGTTAAGGTCCCTTTTTTGTGTTCTCCGAAATATCGCATACCCAACAATGCGGCACAATTGTTTTCAGGATCAAAAAAGGTCAGGCCCAGGGGATGGTCATCATGTCTCCAGTCGGGGTCGGAGAAAATATAAATATCGCCTTCGGATATTTCCCGGGAGTCCTTATAGCGAGCCATGATCTCATCGGAAAAATATTGAAAATTAAGCATCCAGGAGAGGAGAAGGTTTTCATGATTCTCGGGAATAAGCAAATGAGCTTTTACCATAAAATCTTCATCAAGGCCAACGATGGTTTCCGCATGATACATCTTGCGGTAACGGGTGTCGTAGATAGCTTCACGGATCTTGCCCGAGTATTCTTTCAGATCAACGTTTGGCTCGCCCACAATTCGGCGTGCAGCTGCACAGCGTCCAAAGACAGCACCATCATTAAAGAGGAGAACATTGGCGTTTTTTGGCAGTCCTTGTTCTTCCGGTTTATATATTGGCATGCCGTTAAGTTCAATGGTGCCGGGGGAAACGCGAGCCATCGAATAGGCTTCTGCAGCCGTTTTAACAGGAATAACATTGTTCGCGACAAACGCGGTTTGGATGGTCGTTCGGATCATCGATGTTACCTTTTTGAATTCTACATCATTGCGATAATGTCCGATCGTTGCCATGATATGTTTCCTTTTTTTATTTTTTGATCATTTTACATGCTTGATATACGTTCTCGAACAATTGTTCGATCGAATCGCACGCGACGGCCGAATACGCCAAACGAAGTACACCACGGATAAAAATGGTACCCGTATCGAATTTTTCTATCAGAGTCCGGCGCAGTTCATCGCCATCTATGCCCTCAACCAGATCAACACACATAAAATAACCGGAATTGTAAGGCAGAGGTGAAAAATAATCGGCATAGCGTTCCCGGTTTTTTTCAATGGTCTTTTTTACTTTTTCATAACGGGATTTTAATAAAGCGTATTTTTCCTTTTTTTCTTCACGGTATTTGGGGTGTTTATATGCCTCAAGGAGCAGGGACTGGGATATATGGGGAGAAGAAGAAACAGAAGAACGAATGCCACCCGCCGTTTTGTCTTCCAATATTTCGTACACCGATTTGCTTAATCCTTTGCTCGCATAAGTCAGAAACCCGACGCGAAAACCCCAAACATAATCTTCCTTTGTGGCACCGTCCACTTTTACCGCAAGTACGTTCTCGTGAATATCCGCAATATGTGCAAAGACCGACTGCGTATCCACATCTTCTTCGTAGACAAGACCGAAATAAGCGTCGTCACAAATGACAAGAATATGGTTTCCCATTTCCGCACTGGCTTTGATCAATTCTTTGATCCTTTTCATTTCCACTTTGGTCGGAGTATAACCTGTGGGGTTATTCGGGAAGTTCATGGCGACGATCTTTTTACCGATCTTACCTTTTAATAGGCGATCTTCAAGACCCCGCAAATTCATTGCTTCCCCGTCATAAAACGGATACATGTCAAAATTCACATCGCAGCGTTCTTTCATGAGCATGTTGTAATTGCCCCAATACATATCGGCTATAATAACGGTGTCGCCGGGTTCCAGGAAGAGCATCGAAACAATACTCAATCCATGGCTTAATGCTGTGGTTACAACCGGAAGGCTGGTGGCTTTCCCTTTCAGGTCAGGGTTCTTTTCAACTTGCATGACCTTCCATTGCTCGCGCAGTTCCGTTAGTCCGGAACATCCGGCATAAGGGAAGATCTTTTTGGGGTCGACCTTGATCAATTCTCCGAGAGATGAAAAATGTACGGGTGATTGATCGTCTTCCAACGCGATACCGATGGTCGCATTAATGGATGTACCCTTGGCTTGCATGCTTTGGGAAAGTATCCCGGTTTTCGGGAAATAAGATTCTTTACCTTTTCGGGAAAGCAATTCAAGGATCTGCGGCGCTTCGATCAACAGGCGATCATTCAATTCGTTGGCGAACGGATTCATTCAAACTCCTTTTATCAATTAACAAATTTGAAGAATAATTGTTAATTTTCGGTGGCAATGGTGATTAAAAAACCAAAAAGAATATAAAAATATTATTTCGTAAAGTAAATCGAATAAGGCAAAATAAAAGCATGAAATATTAAATAATGCTGTAAAATTCAGCAAATAATGGGAGGTTGATTTTGGGAACTTGTTTCTATTTGTGAGCGAAGTGCAACGAATCGCAGGAAAGAAAATGAATTTGGAAATAAAGAATGATGAAAGAAAATTGTTCACTATCGAATTTCAAAAGTGAAATATGTGATTGAATATTCTTGATTAAAAGAACAAGAATGTTGTAAAATTCGTTACGAAAAAATTAAGACGGGAAAAATGAAACAGATCACTTTTATTACAACTGGCGGAACAATAGAAAAAACCTACGATGAACACAGCGGTGCTTTATCGAATCAGCATTCTATTTTAACAAAGATACTCAATACTTTACGTTTACCCGGTACCAATATCAACCAACGGAATGTGATCTTTAAAGATTCTTTGGACATGACCGATAGTGATCGTGAGATCATTCTTGATATAACTCGCCAAGCAATGAGAACGTCGGATGCGATCATTATT
>CAZSGO010000068.1:1341-8158 GCA_964606395.1 uncultured bacterium | reverse complement strand
ACTTCTTCGGCTATATAATGAGATCCTACAATACACAATATAGCATTATCAGGCATATCATCATACGCGATTTGGCAAGCGCTGCCAATATCACTTGCTGTTTTTACTCTCGGGAATCTGCTTGCCAGATCTTCAAGTTCTGCCGATGACATACTCCGATGTGAGTTCACCGGCGCGATCCATGTTTTTTCGGCAAAAACTTCAAGCTCCATCATGACTTTTTCGGGCGATTTATCCTGTAGCAATCCCAAAACAACATAAAACGGTTTATCGGGATATACTTCTTTGGCTGTTTTGCAAAAAGTATGAATGCTTTCCTGATTGTGGGCTACATCGTAAATGATATCCGGCTCTGTAGAAATACGTTCAAAACGGCCTTTCCACTTTACAAGATCAAAGCCTTTTTGAATTTCATCATTGTCCAGAGTACGCTCTAAAAATGTTTCTACCGCCCTGATCGCCAGCGCGATATTTCCCAATTGGTGCCGTCCAACGACAGGAACATGCAATTCTTTTTTATAAGATCTAATGTAAAATCTCATACCGTCAGGGTGAAGCTTTACATTGGTAAACATGGTTTCGGGATCTACAATATGAAGATGTTGGGTATGTTCTTGAAGTTCATCGATCACGCCGGGCTCTTGTACAGCCGTCAATACGGGGATCGTTTCCTTGATGATCCCGGCTTTTTCCCGGGCGATCTCAGGAAGCGTGTTGCCGAGAATGTGGGTATGATCATATCCGATGCGGGTGATCACCGATACCCGGGGTGTTATGACCGAGGTGGCATCCAGACGACCTCCCAATCCGGTCTCGATCACCGCGGCATCGACTTGCCGGTCCCTGAAATAGGCAAAGCCCAATGCGGTGGTCACTTCAAAGAAGGACGCTTCTGTCTGTTGAAATAATTTATCATGATCTTCAAGAAAAGTTTTTATATATGTGTCATCGATCTGTTGACGATCGATACAGATCCGCTCATTGAAATAGATCAGATGCGGCGAAGTAAAGCGACCCGTTTTTAATCCGACAGCTTCAAGCAATGCAGCCGCAACAACCGTCACGGTTCCTTTACCGTTCGTGCCGGCAATATGAATAGATGGAAAGGATCTTTCGGGATGATCAAGTTCCTTCATCAGCATTTCACATCGCTGAAGGCCCAATTTCATTTCACCGGATAGTTTTTTATACAGGTCTGATAGGTAGTTTTGCATACGTGCTATACTTTCGGATCTGTAAAGACGCAAGATCTTGCGTCTCTACATAATCAATATAATTCCACATGTTCGGCGGATATCTTCTTGCCAAAAAATATTTCGGCGTTCTCTTCAAATAGGTCAACACCGCCCGTTGTCATAAAGTGAGCCTTCCCGTTCCTGGTGCATCGTTGTTCGATCTCAGAATGACGTTTTAAATAATCAGCTAATTTTTCTGCGACAAGCGGACCCTGATCCAGTAAGGTGATGTGAGCCGGAACATACTTTTTGATCTGATCCATCAATAGCGGATAATGCGTACAGGCAAGAATGATCGTGTCGATATCATCATTCTTGGCCAATAATTTTTCAACATGACGTTGGACAAAATAGTCGGCTGCGGGTGTATTCACTTCATTATTTTCCACCAGCGGCACCCACATGGGGCAGGCTTCCTGATAAAGTGTTACATCTGGAAATAGTTTTTCAAATTCCATTTTATATGAATCCGAGCGCACGGTTCCGGGGGTTCCAAAAAGTCCGATCTTCTTGCTTTGACTGCTTTCGCCCACCACTTCCACGCTGGGTCGGATAACACCCAATACACGTCGATCCGGATAATTGGCAATAAGATCTTTTTGCTGAATATTTCTTAGCGCTTTGGCCGAAGCCGTATTACAGGCAAGAATAACCAGCGGACACCCTGCATCAAGCAAGGCAGTCACGCCTTGTTGCGTATAGTGATAGATGGTTTCAAAAGAACGCGTTCCATAGGGTGTCCTGGCTGTATCTCCAAGATAGAGATAATCATATTCCGGCAAACGATCCCGTATATTATGAAAGACGGTCAGCCCGCCTAAGCCACTGTCGAAAATACCGATGGGACCTTGTTTCATTTTATTACTCTTTTTGGTATTGTAGAGACGCAAAATCTTGAGTCTCTAGATATATCATTCTTTAATTTCTTTTTCGTAATTTGTCTTAAATTCTGAAATCGCAAGATAAAGCGAATACGCAATTTCCTGCCGGTAGGAGTCTTTTTTCAAATTTGCCAATTCGCCCCAATTGGAAATAAACCCGATCTCGGTCAGGATCGCCGGCATGGCAGGACCGATCAGCACAATAAAACTGGCTTGTTTGACGCCGCGGGTCTTGGTCCCCATGCGGTTTTTGAATTTGGATTCAACCGCCTGTGCCAACACTTCGCTTTCTTTCATGTATACACTCTGCGCCATTGTCGACAAAATATATTGTTCGGGCGATAAAAGTTTTTCATATCGTTCTTTATCGTCTTCAAGTTCGATCACCTTGTTTTCTGCGGCAGCGATTGCGATGGATTTTTCCGTACTCTTGGGTGATAGTATAAACGTTTCGGTGCCATAAGGCCTGGATGAATCAACAGAATTACAGTGAATACTAACGAACAGTTTACCACCGGCTTCATTGGCGATCTTGGGACGTTGCCATAAAGGGACAAACACATCTTTTTCACGGGTATAGACGACATTAACGCCCAGTTTTTCTTTTAGGATTCTTCCAAGGCGGCGTGAAACATCCAGAGTAATATCTTTTTCCAGAGTTCCATCCGGAGCTATCGATCCGGGCGATTTTTTTCCACCGTGGCCGGGATCGATCACAATAGTATCGATCAGCCAGCGATTCTTGATCTCGCTTCCATTGATGGGGGCTGTGGTCTTTTGATAAGCATGACGCAACGAGATCACAATATCCCGGGTTTCAGTATCTACATAATAGTCTATTCCATCGATCTTCATGCGCAGTTTCATATTGAACTGCAGCATTTCTTTTGCCATGACCGGAATGATCTCGCGGATCACACCCTCATTATAGGTATGGGCCAGAGCGTTCATGTCCGCCGAAGCGCCGTAAATGGAAATATAGAGATATTGATTATTACCCTGCCATACCCGGCAATGGTCCTTACGAAAAATCTTATTGGTCTTGATCCGAACGATCGTTCCGTTCTTCATTTCTTTTAACGTCACGCCGGTCACAGAAAAATCGGAAGGTACCAGAATATAGTGATCATCCACAATATTGAATTGCATATCGGGAAAAGCATCCAATTTCAGCACGCGAATAAATTCCTTTTCAGGAATATATAGGCCGTAGCTTAATCGTTCGACCGTTGTGGGCAAATGGAGCCACTTCCCATTGATCTGATAAAAGGTAGAATTGGCATAGAATTTATATTGTTTACCGGACAGAGTGGCTGTTAGCGACCATTCTTCGGTATTGACATTATCGATCGTTCCAAAGGTTTTAAAAAAATGATTCAGCGACATCCATTTCGCCCCGTAAAGCTCGGAAGCAAAAATGTTTTGCGATTCTGAGGAAGCGGTAAGGCGAAAACTGACAACCTGTGAGAACAGGGGGACAAGCATACAGCAAAGCAGCAATGTCAGGATGTATTTTTTAACTTTTAGCATCTGGTAAATTTATATTATTTTGTGTTCAATTGTTATTGTTTTTTTGAAGACCTTTAAGACGATGAAGCGTTAAAACGTTGAAGCGGTGAATAATATGGTTGCCGCTAGTTGTATTCTTTTCTCAGTGCCCAGTGCTCATTGCTGCGTTTTACGTCTTTTATCTTTCCTTTTGCCTTTTTAATTTTTATTTTTGCCTTGTTAATATATAGCTATTATGAGGTTAAGTATGAGAAGATCACTTTGTTTCCTGTTTTTATTCCTGGCTACATTTTTATTTGCCGCCGAGCCGGTTTTTTATGATGCTACACCCTATCTCGAAGGTATGGCTTTTGATGATGCACCACCTTTTTCCCGACTTCCTGCGAATGCCGAAGATCTGGTCCGAAAACCCGTTTGGGATCTCAGTCGGAATTCCGCAGGTGTGGCTGCTCATTTTATCACTGATGCCACCGAGATCCACATTCAGTGGGAAGTGCTGAACGATTTCCATATGGTACATATGGCGGGCACGGGGATACGTGGCTTGGATCTTTACGTAAAAGAAGGTAAACAATGGTTCCATCTGGGCACAGGGAAACCCTATCAAGCCAGTAATGAACGCCGTCTGATCAAAAATCTTACACCCGAAAAACGGGAATATATGCTGTATTGTCCCTTATATGACGGACTTAAATCACTTGCTATCGGCATCAATCCCGAAGCGGAAATTATCGAAACCGAACGCAAGGACAAGCCCCTCGTCTTTTATGGCACTTCCATTACCCAAGGCGGATGCGTCAGCCGTCCCGGCATGGCCTATCCTGCGATCATTGGACGTATGTTCAACAGAGAAAGCATTAATCTTGGCTTTTCGGGAAACGGTCGTATGGACCCGGAGGTCATTGATTACATCTCAGACATCGATGCCGCCTGTTATATTTTCGATTGTTTCCCCAATATGAACCTTGAGATGATCAAAGACCGGACTGAACGCGAACTGAAAAAACTTCTTGAAGCACATCCCAAGACACCCGTCCTGCTTACCCCCAATATCATGCAAGAAGACGGCTGGTTCGACCCCGAAGTTTACAATGCCTGTGTGGCTGAAAATGATGAGATCGAAGCGATCTACAAGCGCCTCAAACCCGATCATAAGAACCTGTACATGATCCCCTTTAAACAGATACGTAACGTGGCCGTTGAGGGAACCGTTGATGGAATTCATTTGACCGATTTTGGTGCAGTGAAAATGGCGGACGTGATGGAAAAATGGATCAAGAGGTTGGTAAGATAAATAAGACCTCACACACGTGTCCAGCGTAGCCCCGAATTATCGGGGCGAAGTTGGAAAGGCACGAAGACATAAAAGGCTCCAAGGTTTTTGGGGCTTTTTTATTTCCTGAAGTCTGGGGTGTATGTCGGGAATACTTAAAGTTTAAGAGTTGGTATTGGACTACGACGCAGTTCTATTAAAGGGAAAATCATATTCTACTATATTCGACCCCCAGGGGTCTCTTCAAATAATTATCCTTCACAACCGCTTACTGTTTACTGCTTATTATTTACTGTATTGTACCTATCGCCCACAGCGGTAAATTTAGCAACCAACTTTCTTGTTTATAATCTGTCATGGCTGTACGTATTGAATTTGTTGGTCGATATTTTTCATAATAGGTTTTAAGACTTTTGGCTTTCAAATTTGTCTCTGCCTTAACTTCTATGGGTATCACTTCAGTGCCGGTGTCAATTACAAAATCAATTTCAGCACCACCTCGATCATTGGTCCAGTAGTATGTTTCTATGCTTTTTATTGTTTTTAATTGCTGTATAACATATTGCTCAGTTAAAGCTCCCTTAAATTCGCTAAAAAGCCTATTGCCATCAAGAAGCACCGATTGATCCAATCGGACCATACAGGAAAGAAGCCCTACATCAAGAACAAATAATTTAAACGCCTTTAGGTCTTCATAGGCTTTTAATGGTAATTTGGGGTTCGTTACACGAGATAATTTATGAACGAATCCACAATCGCTTAACCACATTATGGCAATTTCATAACTTTTAGCCCTGGCACCCTCTTTGATCAAACCATAAATAAATTTTTTATTCTCTTTTGAAAGCTGAGAAGGAATACTATTCCATAGCATCCTAACGCGAGGTACTTCTTGATTTGGCACATGTTTAGAAAAGTCCTGTTCATAAGCTGAAAGTATACTTTCTTGTAGTTTGCGCACCTCGTTGAAATCTCTATTAGTGGCAAAATTCTTAACCACTTCGGGCATACCCCCCACATAATAATAGTGCTTAAGCAAATTTATATATTCTTGCTTGAATGTTATTGCCAATTCAAAATCCTGTTTTTCAAGCAATCCAGCAAATTGATCTTTTCCCATTGCTATCATAAATTCCGAAAATGACATGGGATAAAGATCCAGAAATTCAACTTTACCTACCGGGAATGATGTCCCCTGATGCAAGGCTACTCCCAAGAGAGAACCGGCACAGATAATATTATACTGTGGAGCGTTTTCATAAAAGTACTTAAGAGACGTTAAGGCTTTGGGCACTTCTTGGATCTCATCAAAAATAAGTAATGTATCAAGAGGATCGATCTTATGATTTGAGTAAAGTTCAAGTCCCTCAATGATCCTATCAATCTCCATATCGCTATTAAACAGCGTCTTCATTTGCTCATTATTATCAAAATTGATATAAACCGTTTTTTTGTAAACAATCCTGCCAAATTCTTTCATCAACCAGGTTTTACCAACCTGACGTGCACCCCGAATTATAAGGGGTTTTTTGTTTAGTTTCTGCTTCCATGTATGAAGCTCTTCGATTGCATTACGATACATTTTTATCACCTCAAGCAAATTATACAGCAATAATACACTTTTTACAATGTATTTTTGTTATTACTAAACACTTTTTACAACGAATATATGTGTTTTCACTACACTATTTACAATGTATATCCCGGTTTATTCAAACATATTATCGTTTTTCTTTAGAAATAAGAGTGCAAAAAGAAAATAATACGTAAATATTTCGCCAAGCCACATTTACAAAGAGATCCTGAACAAACATCCGTCAGCTGATGGATATTTTTCAGGATGACATGTCTATTTATCAATGAGTCAATATTTCATCTTGTGACTTAGTATTCTTTGTGTATTTGTATTCTGACTTCTG
>CAZSGO010000068.1:0-1241 GCA_964606395.1 uncultured bacterium | reverse complement strand
CTTCTGACTTCTGGCTACTGACTTCTGGCTTCTGACTTCAGATTTCCAGCATCATCAGCATCACTGCAGCAGCCACGGGGATGACGACATTATCGTCAAAATGGCTAAGCAGTGCTTCGAACAAAGCGCAAAAGACGACCACGATGGCGGCTTTCCAGATGGGAATGTAGGAAAAGCCAATGATGAACATGAGCAATCCCGCTATAATAAAGGCAAGTGTACCTTCGATGGTATAATGTTTGAACCAGGTATGTTTTCCGATCCATTGTCCAACAATACTCGAAGCCGAATCACCAATGCTTAAAAGCATACAAGCCGGTACGGATATTTCTATGGGAAAAATGGCCAATATCAGAAAAAAGGTGATGCCAATATGTGAGGCCGCTGTCATTTTTTCTTCTTCGATATCTCGTATAAATGGCGAAACAAAGAACACGAATGCTTTTTTTACAAATTCACTGTGTCGCCTGAAATAATCGGCAAATACAAATAATCCGCCAAATACGATAAAGAGGATCAACACCCATTGTTGTCCGGTCAGCGGACCGATATCGGGAAAAAAGTAATAGAGTAAAGGGATAAGCGCCGTTGCTGCATGGATCAATTGTCTGCGGAATTCTTGAGCTGTGAGCATTATTCTTCCGTTTCCAATTCCTCGTTATAACGGGAGACTATCAGATCGATGGGCTGCGGAATGGAGAGAATGGTCGTTCCGGGGACAGACTGGTAGATCACTGTGTTCGGTAAAAGATCGTTCCTGTCGCGATATGAAACCGTCCCGATCCGCAAACCGGCATTATTAATGGCCTTATAAGCATCTTCAAAGCTCATATTTACAACGGTTGGAACTTCCCAGTTGCTTAGGCCCAGACTGATCTTTACATGAACACCGCTTCCGGGACGAACAAAAGAGCCGGGCTCAATCGACTGCCAAAAGATCACCTCACGGGGCATATCCGAGAATCCGTAGGATACCGAATCCACTTTAAGATCATTATCCTGCATCAGGATCTCAGCCGAACGCAAGGTCTTCCCGGTAAGATCGGGAAATGTCACGTTTTCCAGCGGAATACTCACATCAAGATAGACCCGGCGGCCAAGCTTAACGCGAGTACCGGGCAGCGGCATTTGCGCTACAACTTTAAAAGGTTCAATATCGTCACGGGCAATGGATTTCCCACGCACCGGTGTAAAATTTTCCAGTTCCAAAAGATGGCGTGCTTCTTCCCAGCTCAGCCCCT
>CAZSGO010000067.1:0-8196 GCA_964606395.1 uncultured bacterium | reverse complement strand
GGAAATCAATGAAAAAGTACCTCATATTTTTGCTTCTCACAGTCAGTATTCTCTGTGCCAATCCTCTCGATATCTTCGAACCCTACATGGGCGTGATATGGGAGGGACATTACACCGAGTCTGAAGATTCTTCGCTGACCCATTTTATCTACTGGGAATATTCCCTGGATTCATCACGTGTGTATCAGATCAAGACCGTTCCCGAGTTGGATTTTAAGATGGTCACAACCTATTATATGGATGAACACTGGGAGGAATTGGCATCCCTGACACTCCTGGACAAGGATACCTACGGCGTAGGATATGCGCATAAGGAAGAACTGCATATCGAGGCATATTCCAAGAACTATCACCCCGAAGGATTCCACGAGACTATCTCGCATTTTGAACTTTGGGAAGGCAAACTCATTGATCGTTTCTATCGAAAAACTGAAGGACTATGGTATTTGGGCCATGTTATTTTTTACAAACCCATGCTGATCTCGGAAGCGTTTGAGAAGATGGAAAGTAAGAGGATCAAGCATAATGCGATCATAGAAGAATAATTACCATTTACATTTTACTTTAAAACATTCAATAAAAAAAACAACCCCGGACAATGCCCGGGGTTTTCTTTATCTCACATCTTACGTTTCACGTCTTATTATTTCAGCAATGTGATCTTTTGCGTGTCGGCAATAAAGCCATCAACTTGCAGTCTGCAAAAATAGATCCCGGTGCTCATGGTCTCGTTGGCTGTAAAATCGACCGTATAGCTTCCGGCTGAGCGATGCTCGTTAAGTACTGATGCGATCTTCTTTCCTGTAAGATCAAAGATTGCAAGTTCTACCCGGCTGTCGCCCATGAGTTTAAAACTGATCGACGTACTTGGGTTGAAGGGGTTTGGATATGCATTTAGTGCAAAATCATAAACCACAGCGATCTCAGGTTTAATGGCCACCACGTCACGTAAATTTTCGTAATAATCAAAATTTCCGTCATAATTTCCTATGATCAGGTCCTGATCGCCGTCACCATCCAAATCCGCAAAAGCGGGGGAGGCATTTTGTTTAACGCTAATTCCTTCCACCATGGTGGTGTCTTCTACCCAGGTGCCCTCAACGTTTTCATAGTAATGGGCTTTACGGTAACCGCCTCCTGCAAGAAGATCATAATCGCCGTCAAAATCCAGATCGGCAAAAGCGGGAACGCAATTGGAACCGACATCCAGACCACCGAAATAATTATAGATCTCGGACCATAAGGGCTGAACGGCCGATCCCTGATTCTCAAAATAAACCAGGTTGCCTTCTTCATTGCCGGCTACAATATCCTGATCGCCGTCTTTGTCCATATCAATAAAGCGCGGAGCGGACCAGTCGCCGATATCTGCAATGGGCAGGGATGTTGAAGAAAAGGTATAACCCGATCCGACATGATAGTAAATATTGCCGTTCAGATCACCTACCAGTGCATCATAAGAGGCATCGCCCGTTACTTCTGCAAAGGATACGAAGGAATAGATCGAGTGCTTTAAGGGTGTATAAGTAGTTGCATATTTAAAAGCGGGGACCGCTGCGCTACCGTCATTTCTATAGAGCTTAATATCGCCCATTTGGGTTCCGGTGATCATGTCCAGATCGCCGTCTCTGTCTTTATCTATAAAATAGGGCGTACTGGCTCCACCAACATCAATATTACCGCCAAAAAGGCTGGTGTTCACTGTCCATGAGGGTGCAGATGTTGTTCCGGTGTTTCTATAGTAATTCAAAGGTCCCGTATAACTTCCGTAAATACAATCTTGCTTACCGTCACCATTGATATCCACCATGGCCGGTGAATTAAAATAGGTATCTGCTCCCAATCCCGAAAAAACGCCTCCGTTGGTCGCCCATGAACCGGAAGTTGCAGTGCCGGTATTTTGAAAATAGGTCAAATAATGTCCGTCTTGTCCGCAAAGGATATCCAGATCGCCGTCATTGTCGGGATCGCAAAAAACAGGGTAGGCGAACAAACCCAGATCTCCCAGGGTCACTGCCGAGCTTTCCTGAAATATCGCTAAAGAATCGGTACCGATGTTGGTGTAGAGCTTTACCGACCCGTCTTCACTGAATCCCACGACCATATCCAGATCGCCGTCATTATCAATATCACCCATATCGGCAACGGGATTACGGGTAGCGGTCAGTCCCGAAAAGAAACCGTCGGTTTTTTCAAAAACCGGAGCAACGGCATTCCCCGTGTTCAGGTAAAGTTGCAGTCCACTGTAGCCGCCTGTGACCATATCCAGATCTCCATCGGCATCCATATCGTAGCACACCCCGAATTCGGCATCCAATGAATTGACGGATGAAAAAATATCATCAATAAGCGAAAATTGAGGAGAGGTTTTTGTGCCCGTATTGGTGAAATAAAGCGGTGTATTTGACGTAGAACCGAGGATCAAGTCCATATCGCCGTCGGCATCCAGATCCGCAAAGCGCGGCTGAGAAAACGTCAGGGAAGGCACGCCGCTGGGATTGAACATCCCGGGATGCAACTTCCAGTCGGACGCAAACATCGTCGCCGATAAGAGTGTGATCAGGATCACGGTTAAGATTTTTGAACGATGTGAAAAAGGCATAATATCTCCTATTTGTATTCGGGAGAATGTAGGAAATAATAATAAAGAACAAAAGTAAAATGGATTGTATTTCGACACATCGGGATGACCGCATCGCTCATTGTTTAATGTATCAAGTTTCTTGCACTTTATCGTTCATAGTTCATCGTTAATAGTTTATATTTGATTCATGCAGAAAATCCTTCTCATAGATAACAATGATTCTTTCACCTATAATATTGTGGATTATCTTCGCCGTATGGATGGTGTTAATTTTAAGGTGATAAAAAGTTCTCAGATCATATTGCGGGATATCGGGATCTTCGATAAGATCATTATTTCACCCGGACCCGGATTACCGAATGATTTTCCGCTGCTTTTTGACGTATTTGATGTCTATTTGAAGCAAAAACCCATTTTAGGGATCTGTCTGGGACATCAGGCCTTGGGAGAGTATCTCGGCGGTAGTCTGATCCACATCGATCCGGTGGTGCACGGTCAGGCGCATCGTATGAAAATAGTGAAACAAGATCCCCTATTTAACGATATACCCAAAGCGATCCATGTGGGACTCTATCATTCCTGGGCACTTGATCCCAAGCGATTACCGGTCTCGCTGGAATTACTCGGTGAAAGCGAACGCAAGGTCATCATGGCGGTAAAACATAAAGAATTGCCTGTGTACGGGGTTCAATTTCATCCTGAATCATATATAACCGAACGTGGATTTAAAATATTACGGAATTTTATTGAGGAAATATGACCTTAAGATCATTTAAAGAAACAGCGAATCGCTGCGGTGAGCAGGGGATACCCTTCCTTTTTCTGGTCGATTTTGAATTAAAAAAACCTCAACTGTTCACCCTTGAAGAAGCCGAAAAGGCCGGGATCAAATTTCAACTTCCGGGCGCAGAACCGACTCAAAAGGTCGCGAACTCAAGGGACGCGCATTTACAGGTCTATCCCATGGGATATCCGGATTATCTTAAGGGATTTAATTGCGCCCTAAAGCATTTATTGGCCGGAAATACTTATTTGATCAATATCACATACCCGACGCCCATTCAACTGGATCGTTCGCTATATGATATATTCATGCAAGCGAGAGCCGACTACAAATTGTTATACAAAGACCAATTCACGATCTTTTCACCCGAATGTTTTATCCGTACCAAGGACCGGCAAATATTTTCCTATCCCATGAAAGGGACCATTGATGCGGATCTTCCCAATGCGGCGCAACGCATTATGGCGGATAAAAAAGAAACATGGGAGCATAATACCATTGTGGATTTGATCCGGAACGATCTTGCCATGGTTGCAGAAAATATTGAAGTCACTAAATTCCGTTTTTTATCCAAAATACACACAAACCGCAAAGACCTGCTGCAGGTCAGTTCAGAAATACGAGGTGATCTGGGACCGCATTGGCAAAAGCGGATCGGTGACATCCTGACCACACTTCTACCCGCGGGATCGATCAGCGGAGCCCCCAAAAAAAGGACCCTTGAGATCATTCATGAAGCTGAAAAGATAGACAGAGGCTATTTTACAGGTGTTTTTGGCGTATTTGATGGAAAGGAAATGGATTCTGCGGTAAATATCCGTTATATTGAACAATGTGAAAAAGGATTGCAATTTCGCAGTGGCGGTGGAATTACGGCAAATAGCGATCCCGAAGATGAATACATGGAAATGGTGAACAAAGTTTATGTACCCCTTAGTTGAAAGCATCCGGATCGAAAATGGCATCGTCCGGAATTTAGATTATCATCAGCGTCGTCTTGATCGTACATTTTTGCATGTTTACGGTGAACCGGCTCCTTTTCAACTTGATAAGCTGATCAAATTTCCACCGGATCTGAGTACTGAAAAGATAAAGTTACGTTTTTTATATAACAAAACCTCTTTTCGGTATGTAACCCAAAAATATAAACCCAAGAATATCAAGACCTTACAGATCGTAGAAGACAATACGATCGATTACAGTTGCAAGCAAACCGACCGGCGTTCGATCGATCGATTATTGAAAACCAAAGCTAAGTGCGATGATATTTTGATCATTAAGAATGGATTTATCACCGATACCTCAAGCGCGAATATTGTCTTTTTTAACGGAAACGAATGGCTGACACCCGATACACCCTTGTTGAAAGGGACATGCCGTGAGAGATTATTGACAGAAGGGAGGATCAAAGAGGTCCCGATCAGGCTGGAAGAATTACCTATCTATTCTTCCTTTTGCCTCATTAATGCCATGGTAGAGGGATTTGATAATCCGATCCCGATCCAAAATATCAAATTCTAACCCACTTACACCCATCGACCCATCAACCCATCGACTTCTCGACTTCTCGACTCATCAACTTTTTTTAACATATTTTAATACTATTTTCCTTAAAAAAGTTTATATTGATTTATCTACTCATAAAGCAGCAAAGTGTTGTCAATCGAATTCTCGAAGCAATCCTATGTCTTGCCATTAGAGAAAAATACTTTTAAATTGAGACGTGTGTAGAATTCCGTCGCCTAAGGATCGAAAAAAATATGTGGAATACCAGATGAATAAAAAATCATTAATTCTCATTCTTGGCTTGTTCTATTTAGTATTGCCGCTCATCTCACAAGCTCAGAATGATCAGGAAGCAGATACATTATCGAATGCTAAACAAGGAAAAAGCTGGGTTGCCCAAGCTATTGAAAATTCGATATGGGATTCTAAGATCAAGGAAGGCAATAAAATGGCTGATTTGATGAATTATCTCAACAAAACAACCCCTGCCCGACCTTTGAACAGCATGTATATCAAGTTTCTTATCAATGTTGATGATAGTATGGGCCATAATATCTGGAGCATAGCACCTGTAAGAGGGATGAGTGATCAGGTCATCATCTACCTTCATGGTGGTTCCTATATGTATAATTTTGTTTCTGCTCATTGGCTTTTTATATCATCTATTATTGACGAGCTTAAAGCAAAAGTGATTGCCCCGGATTATCCCTTAGCACCCGAATATAATGTAACTCATGTTTTTGATCTGTTATTGAAGGTCTATTCAGAACTGATAAAAGAGGTCGATCCGAAAAAAATCAGTATTATTGGTGATTCAGCAGGGGGAGGCATGAGTTTGGCATTTGGGCAATTTTTACAAGAAAAAGGTTTACCTCAGCCCAAACAGCTTATTCTTTTATCACCTTGTGTAGATGTGACTTTAACAAATCCTGAAATTGAAAAATGGGATAAAAAAGATCCCTTGTTGAATATTCAATCAATTTATGAGGCAGGTAAACTCTATGCAGGACCGCTTGATCGCACTCATTATCTTGTCAGTCCGATCTATGGTACGCTGACGGGATTGGCTCCCATTTCATGTTATGTCGGCACACATGACCTTTTAGTTGCAGATTGCCGTAAACTTAACAAGATGGCGAAAGAACTGGGGATCGACTTTAAATACGTTGAATATGAGCAGATATGTCATGTGGGAATGCTATATCCCACTCCCGATGGTAGTGAGATGAGGAAAGAGATCATTAAAGATTTAAACGACTAATAAGCCTTTTGTCTCATCGACCCATCGACTTCCCGACTTCTCGACCCATCGACTTTCTTTAACATATTTCAATACTATTTTACTTATAAAAAGTATATATTGAGTCATGTACACAGAAGAGCAGCAAAGTCTTATCAATCGTATTCTCGAAGCAAGCTTGCGTCTTGCCCGTATGAAAGAGAAAAATACGCTTGAAGCATTTATCAGAATGCGCAATAGGTCCAAACCTCCCCGTATGATGGAAAATATGTTCAATATATCATCTGAGAATATATTTAATCGCAATGTATGGGAGATTTCACCCCTTAAAGATAGTAAAAAACAGCATATCTTTTATTTACACGGAGGGGCTTATGCGGCAAGCTTTACACCGGGACATTGGTTTATGATCGGTGCGCTTGTGGATAAATTGAAATATACGGTCATTGCGCCGGATTACCCGCTGGTGCCGGAACATCAGGTTGAAGATGTGTTTGAAATGATCGCCCCAGCATATAAAAATCTTATTGATAGGGTAGGGGCCCGGAATGTCACCCTCATGGGAGATTCTTCGGGAGGCGGACTGACGCTTGCACTTGCACAATATTGTCATGAAAATAATATAGAACAGCCGGCCCGGTTGATCTTGCTGTCGCCTTGGTTGGATATCAGCATGGAAAATCCCGAGATCTTGGAGATAGATAAATTTGATCCTATTTTGAATATAAAGGGACTGATCGATGCGGGAAACGCTTACGCCGGCAATATGGATAAGCACCATTATATGGTAAGTCCCTTGTTCGGTTCTTTGGAAGGCTTGCCTCCGATCACGCTGTTTATTGGAAATAATGATATTCTTATGCCGGATTGCCGGAAATTCAAAGAAAAAGCCGATAGTGAAGGGCATCCCTTAAATTATTGTGAAATTAAAGGACTCTTGCATAGCGGTATGCTTTACCCGACACCAGAGGGGAAAACCTGTCGAAATATGATCTATGACCTATTGAGCCCCAAAAAATATTAAGTGATGATCCCAAGATAAAGAGTCATTAAAAAGTGAAAATAGTAAGAGAACAATGTGCAAAAGTAAGGTGGTTTTCATTAAAATGGACCATAATGTTACTTTTTTCGGTATCTGTATTGTTCTCTCAAACAAAGTCACTGCATGATAGCATGGAGGTCCAAATGAATATCAGGGAAGGACAAAGTTGGATTGCGCAATTAATAGAGAATAGCATGCGCAGTGCCAATATCAAAGAAAGTAATCGTCTTGCCGATTTTATGAATTATTTGAATAAAACCACACCTGCCCGGCCGCTGAACAGTATGTACCTGAAATATGATATTGAAGTTGACGACAGTTTGGGGCATAATGTCTGGTCAATAGAACCGGTATGGAATATGAGCGAAAAAGTGGTTATTTATCTTCATGGCGGCGCTTATATGTATAATTTTGTATCTCCGCATTGGTCTTTCATTTCTGAAATTATCGATCAGCTGAAAGCAAAAGTCGTAGCGCCCGATTATCCGCTTGCCCCGGATTATAATGCAACCCATGTTTTTGATATGCTGCTTAAAGTGTACAAGGAATTGATCAAAACCGTTGATCCTAAGCATATCAGTATCATAGGGGATTCTGCCGGAGGAGGCATGACCCTGGCTTTGGGTGAATTATTGCTGGAAAAAGGACTTCCCCAACCGGAACAACTTATTTTATTGTCTCCCTGTGTGGATGTAAGTTTTACTAATCCTGATATCAAGGAAGTCGATAAAGACGACCCGATCTTAAATATCAAATCCATCAAAGAAGCGGGACGGCTATATGCGGGACCGTTGGATATCAAACATTATCTTGTCAGTCCCATCTATGGTACCCTGACGGGACTCGCGCCCATTTCGTGTTATGTGGGAACGCATGATCTTCTCGTTGCCGATTGCCGGAAATTGAACGAAATGGCAGAAGAACTTGCTATTGATTTCAGTTACCACGAATACGAAGGCCTGTTTCACGTGGGTATGCTCTATCCCACACCCGAAGGATCTGAGATCAGAAAAGAGATCATTGAAGATCTGGGGGATTAG
>CAZSGO010000066.1:0-8310 GCA_964606395.1 uncultured bacterium | reverse complement strand
ATCCGGTAGGGCGGAGCCGTGAATGTTTTCATTAAAATCTCCATGACACAATCAGTTGGATACTGTTCAGGATCCACTTGTGAACACTATATTATCTAATTAAAATATCTAATTTATTTTTTAGCTGAAGATGGCTCATCTTCTTTTTTTCTTCTTCTCTCTTTGATATAATCCCAAAAGAAAGCATAGAAAAGTAAAAGAGCCATACCGCTTACAACCAGAACCTTTTTCCATGTTTTATCCCAGAGGAGGAATTGTACAGCAGTCGGTTTTCCTTTGATATATTTGTAAGGGACCATGCCCCAATACCTGCTGTCGGCACTGTTATCACGGTTATCACCCATCATAAAATAATAATCCTGCTTTACTTTATAGGTTCGAACACGCTCACCTTTAATGTACCAATTTCCGAACTTATAATATACTTTCTGCTTTTCTAAAGATAAAATATTGTAAGCGTATTCGGGATTAGCGGTATCTAAATTGATGATATCCCCCTTCTTGGGAATATACAAGGGCGGATATTGATCCCTATTCCCATGACCGGATGGCCAAATAAATTGGTCAATTTTATTTTTATCTATAATATCATTATAATTGATATTCGCTTCAGGTGGATCTTCAAATAAAACGCCATTGACATAGACTTTTTTGTCTCTCACTTCAATCGTTGAACCCGGCGTACCGATACAACGCTTGACATAATCAAATAATCTGTTTTGAGGATACTCAAAAATAACGATATCGCCTGTTTGAGGTTTCTTTATTGCCGGAAGCTTGACATGCGGTATCATAAAACCAATCGGTTTGTCAAAGATAAGACCTGAACCGGAAAATGGTATTGCAATTTTATGAGGTGTCTGAGCTCCGTAGGTAACTTGATTTCCGACCACAAAGGTTCCGGTCATCATCGTATTTTCCATAGAGCCGGTAGGCACAATATAATTGCAGAAGATCATCGATCGAATGATCCAAACGGCAAGAATGATAATGGTCCAGGATTTTATTTCATAGATGACTTTATCGCGTTTAGTGGCAAATACGCGTTTTTCTTTTTTGCGTTTAGTTTTCTTGTTTTTTTCTTCTGATCCTTGTTGATCCGTCATGTTTATTCCTTATTAATATAAAATATTTTCGTAGTGTTCAATCTGTGGTGCATGCCAATCGTTCCCGGAAATGGTCACCGCATCAAATCTAACATCATATTCGTCCATATTCAAATCATAAAAGTACCGTTCTGACGCCAAAACCATTTTTTCGATCTTTTCTTCATTAACCCGTTCAGCAGCCTGAAATTCATCCGTTTCCTGAGAAGTTTTAACTTCCACCATGATATACAGCTCTCCCTGCTTCATGATAATATCAATTTCGCCCTTATTACCGCCATGATAATTCCGGGTAATAAATTGATAGCCTTTTAGGATCAAATAGTAAATAGCCCAATTCTCACCCCAACGTCCAAGAAAAGCATGTGTAGGATATTTAGGGAATTGCATGGTCTTAATGGGAGCGAAGTAACGTCTGTGAATGGGTGTTGGATAATATTCTTCCAATGCTTTAATATGCTGAGCGGTCCCGTACCCTTTATGTTTTTCAAATCCGTATTCCGGATAAATGCTTGCCCAGCGTTTCATCATGCGGTCACGACTGACTTTTGCAAGAATTGAGGCAGCGGCAATACAAAATGACTTGCGGTCTCCTCCTACAATCGCCTCTCCCTTGCCTCTTAGCTCGAAGGGAACACGATTTCCATCCACCAGCACATAGACACCGGACATATTCAGTTTCTCAACAGCACGCTCCATAGAGGTCAAAGCAGCTTGAAGGATGTTTTCTTTATTAATTGCCTGAACGCCCAAAGAGTGGACAGACCAAGCTTGCGCGTGTTCGATGATCCACTCATACGCGATCTCTCGCTGTTTTTCACTGAGTTTTTTGGAGTCCCGGATCAATTCATGAAAAGCATCGGGAGGAAATGTAACAGCTGCAGCCGTGACCGGACCTGCAAGAGGTCCACGGCCGGCTTCGTCCACACCCACGATGATCTCATGATCCTTTCGAAAGGTATTATCAAATGCTAAAAGTGATGTTGCGTCACCCGACATGGTTTATTTCTTTATGGTCGATGATTTCTTTGTTGTACTTGATGATTTCTTGGTTGTGCTTTTCGTAGACTCTTCTTCTTTTACCGGTTCTTCTTCTTTAATGATCTCTTTTGTAGCCGGAACTGATTTCTTTATAGTCGTTGTCTTGGGGGTTACCGTTTTCTTGACCGTCGTTGTCTTGGGAGTTATCGTGGGTGTTGTCGGTTTTTTTATATTGCTTGACGGCGATTTCTTCGTAGTCGTTGTAACGGTTGGTTTTGTTTTTTTCTGATATTGGTCCGAGGTAGTATCTTTACTGTTATTGAGGTCAATTATACCCTGGCCTTCCGTTCCATCCGAAGGAGTGGGATCGGGTGTTGGTTTTGGATTGGGTGTGGGATTGGGCGTGGGAGGATTGGGTGTGGGATTGGGATGTGGAGGATTGGGATAAGGAGGATTGGGACCGGGTACCGGGACAGGGACATAGATCGGATCGGGTGTATAATCAATACTGATGGTAGAAGCATATACGACTTTACCGGTGCCCACTTCAAAACAACGAACTGATATCATGTCATCATTCCTACCGCGTAAGATACGGCCGCTTAAAATATAATCAGCTTCAACCAACATGGTAATGGTTGTGCCTTTGTTCGCGATCAGGTTCGTTTGCGACAATTCGCGTTCTTTAACGAGCTCATACAGGGATTCCCTCTCAACAACAATGGGATTTCTATAATAACTTAATCCGGAAACGATCATATCTGCAAAAAAGATACCACGATTCAATCTATCGCCATATTCATCGGTAAAATTCAAGATAGCAATGGTTTTCAAAGGACTTCTTCTAAAACCGCGGGCTAACTTCTTTGCAATAAAACTGGCGGCTTCTTCCTGACTGTCAACAGTGACAAAGGGTTCATTATTCTGGAAGTACTGATTGTAATCATAGTTACCGTAATAAGTACTACAACTGCTGATGAACAGTAGTATACTGACAAGTAAAAGTATCTTTTTCATTTTTTTCCTTTCTTAGTTGCAATAAGAAAAATATAGGAATTTTGTCCAATATGTGGAAGTATTATTCTTATTTACATGCTTTAATTCAAGATAGCACAAATAAATACGTATCCATTATTCAGCAATCATTAATAACAGAAATAATCACGTCCCTCGTCAAAAATCTTGGATCAATAAAAAGTCAAATATTTCACTTATAAAAAGATACTGTTATTTTGTCTTTTTATTAAAATACGATAACATCTCCAGGCATAATAACTTTTTTTTCTGGGTTGTTCGGTGGTTTTTGATCAGGTAAGGTTTGTTGCGGAGCTAGCTCATAGACCCGTTCTGGAGAGAAATCAATTCGAATGATCGTAGCATAAATAACACTTCCTGTACCTGTTTCAAAACAACGGATAGAGATCATGATTGCGTTTCCACTTTTCATGATACGCCCATGAAGAATAGATTTTACATTAAGCAATTTTTCTAACTCATAGCCATTATTGTCGATCAAGTCTTTCAACGTCAATTCTCGTTCCCGGGCAACTTCAAACAGAGATTTATCCTCAACAACTTTAATATCTCTATAAGGGGTCATAGCAGAAACGATCTTCTTCGCGAACATATCACCACCTATGAGCGTGTCGCCATTTTCATCGGTAAATGAAGAAATATAGAGGGTTTGTTGGCCATTATGTTTGAGAATACGGTTCAATTTACCTGCAATGAATGAAGCGGCGGCTTCTTCACCGTAGAAAGTAATAACGGACTCAAACTTTTCAAAATAGCGGTTATTATCATATTTTCCATAATATGTACTGCACGCGTTAAATATCAGAATGATCAATAAAAGTATTATTGTCTTTTTCATTTCTTGCCTTTCTTAGTTGCTATATGAAAAATATATGTATTTATTTCTTTATATGGAAGGATTATTCACGCTTATACAGATAATCTCCAAATAAAGTAAAATGTCGGGGAGACGTCTTGTTTACATTAATGGGAATTATGGGAAATTTGCTTGAATCGGTATTCTCCAACACGATCTCACTCTTTCCCATTTTAAATGAAAGTGATATATCATCATTCTCAACATCCAAATTAAAAACGGTTCCACCACATTGTATTAACGTATCGGCTTTCAGCATGCTATGATCTTCCTCGACCAAAGCAGACGTCCGGGGAATGAACAAATGGCATTTCGGATACCTTCTGCGAAGTGATGCAATATTTCCGTATTTCCCCTTTTCCCAGACTGATATCACAACAGACACATCTCGCACACCCCAATGATCGAGAACAGGCTGTATGCTTCTTTCATGATCATTTGAGTTAAAACGAACTGCTCCGGTATTGATGATCATGGCATGTCTTCCATTCCGATATAGGATCGACTGCCCCTTTTCCAGAGATAATTGAATTAGTTCGGGTCGTGAGCTCATGTAGAACCACGTAAGAGACAAAAAAAGGATACCAATGCCCGAACGGATCTTCCATTGGCGATCATTGATACATATGATGGTCACAAAGATCAATAAGAGCCCAAAAATCAACGGTTTCCAATACGAAGAGATCTGTAATGTCCAAATACCCGAACGGGATGCCAGGCGCAATATAAAACGAAATACATCCAGTCCCATATTCAGGGCATGGATCACCATATCTGATAATATCGTAGGTAAATAGAGTCCGGGTAAAGCTAAAATAGCACAGATCATCACGCAAAATGTCAGGGGAATGACAAGAAGGTTCAGGAACATGGATGCGACTTGTAATGAGTTGAAATAGAACATAGCAACCGGCGCCGTAAAAAGTGCCGCACTTAAAGATACACCCAACATATCGCTTATGTACCTGATAAGTGGATTCTTTGATTTTATAGGTACCCATGCTTTAATTTTTGTATACCCGATCAAAATACCCAAGACCGCCGCAAAGGAAAATTGAAAACCAAGATCCTGAAGAGAAAAAGGGTTAACCATCAATAATATGACAGCAGATGCAGCTACAGCATTCAATGCGTGATATTTTCGTTGAAACACCGGCGCAAACATCAGCATAACGGACATTAACGAGGACCGAATGACCGAGGGTGAACCTCCCGTAAGGAAACAATAAAAGATCAAAAACATGGCAATAAAAATTGATCGGGGAATGCGAGGGATGCTTAATGTCAACAGAAGCTGGTAAATGATCAACATTATAAGTCCTACATGCAAACCCGATACGGCCAAGAGATGGCTCACACCCAATTGGCGAAACAGATCCGCGATACATGCGGGAATCTCAGATTTTAAGCCTAACAATAAGCCATTGACCAGACTCCCCTTTTCAATACCCAGAACCGATAGAAAACGAACAGAGATATCATATCGTACCTTATGGGAAAAATAGATCAGTGGATGGGTTATTCCCATATCATCGATTTCAGTAGTTTTACTTATCTGGAAACTATGCGATAAACCATGAACTTTGGCATAATTAAGGTAATTGAAGGCATAGGGGTTTTTACTTGAGCTTATGGGCTTGCATTTTATGTCGGTAAAGTGATATGTTTTTCCGGGCAGCAGCACGTCCAATCCTTTTCGGGCATATAAAGTACCTCTGATCTTAAGTGAGCCAATTTTTGTTCTCACGATATAAGATTCAATATAATAAGGGTTTGTTTTTTGCTTTAGAACTGTCAATTCCAATGGGATATCCTGTTCAGGTACATCATGCTTTTCTGCAAATTTCTGCTCGGATACGCTAAATCTTAATAAGCCGCAAAAAACGACACAAAAGATTAAGAATATGCTCTGTGCCTTATGATCTTTCACTGTCAGGATCAATATAAACACAATGGTCAATAAAATCACTGTAACCCATAATACGGGATGAATGATCATTCCAACGCAGATACCAACACAAAAAAGTAAGGCATAACGCAGAGCAGGAGCCCTCGAAAATGGCATATGATCCCCCTCGTTTACTGTGTTAAATTTATATAAAATGACGGTAAGAAGCTACAGCTTCAGCAAGAGCTTAGAGAAGTGTGCCCTATGTCACAGATTATATTATTTGAAATGATTGATCAGCGGCATTTTACGACCCTGACCAAAAGCTTTTGAAGTTACCCTTAGACCGGGAGCTGCTTGCCAGCGTTTGTATTCGGTTATACGGATCATATTCATAATTCGATATACCAGATCGGGATCGTTTGTCTTTTTGATCAGATCTTCGATGGGCTTATTGACAAGCAGTTCATCAACAAGAGGACTTACCACTTCATAATCAAAAGGATCATATTGATTTTCCGCCAGTTCTGCTGAGGGTAATTTGTCAATGGTATTTTGAGGAATTGCATCGTAACCATGTTGCTCGTTCAAATATCGGGAAAGTCGATATACATCCAATTTATTCAGATCACTGATCGGACCTAAAGCACCGCACATATCTCCATAAAGTGTACAGTAGCCCAAAGCGATCTCCGTTTTATTCCCGGTAGTTAATACCAGGGCATTCTTTTTATTTGCAATGGACATTAAAATGGTCCCACGAACCCTTGCCTGAAGATTTTCTTCTGCAAGTCCAAACGATGTACCGGCAAATTGTTTTTCCAAAGAGGAGAGAAAAGTTTCGTACATTGGTCCAACCGAGATCGTGTCAAAATGAATGCCCAAATTCTTAGCTAATTGTTCGGCATCCTTTATGGAATGATCCGAACTGAATTTGGAAGGCATGGCAAATCCATATACATGATCCGCTCCCAACGCTTCGGAGGCTAATGCTGCTACTAACGCAGAGTCGATACCCCCGCTAAGTCCGATAACGGCATCTTTGAAACCACTTTTATAAAAATAGTCTCTTATCCCTAATTTTAAGGCTGCGCGCAGACTTTCCATTTCGTTATTTTTAGGATCGGGCAATACATTTACTGTTTTCCCGTCTTTAAATTCGCAATACCCAAGCGCTTCTTGAGAAGCTTGCATATAGGCGGCAAATTTACCTTCTTTATCCAATGCAAAACTGTTACCGTCAAAGATCAATTCATCTTGACCGCCAACTAAATTCACATAAACAAAAGGAATGTGCCCTTCCATTACTTTTTCACTTACCAGATCAATGCGCATTTTAAGCTTATCTATCTGATAAGGTGACGCGGAAGCATTCAATATGATTTCCGCACCCTTTTCTATGAGTTCGCGAGTTACTTTGGCTTCGTACCTGTCATCCCATAGATCTTCACATACCTCTATACCTAATTTATAGGATCTCCCCTTTATTGTCAGTTCAACGGGCTGAGGATTATTTACATATGAAAAATACCTTAGTTCATCAAACACGTCATAGGTGGGTAAATTGATCTTATGAACATGATCAACGATCTCTCCATTCTGCATTACTGCTAAGGCATTCCATAATTTTCCATTGTAATTACGGACATAACCTACAATAGCCACAATATCATGAACATGTTTAGCGATCTCATTGATCTTTACTTCATTTTCAATAATAAAATCATTTTCCAGAATAAGGTCCAAGGGTGGATATCCGCAAAGCGACAATTCGGGGAATAAGATGATATCTGCATTTTCATTCTTTGCTTTTAAAATATTATCAATGATCCTATCGGCATTTCCCGAAACATCACCTACTGTAAAATTGATCTGTGCTAGCGCTATTTTTAAATCCATTTTCATCACATTCTTATTGAAAATTGTTGAAAGTTTTTTTCATTATCCAAAGTTTCTTGAGTGATCTTTTCAACACGTGCCCTTGAAGGTCCCTGTTTTAGATGATCTATAAAAACCCTAATGTCTTCTATATACCCCCGGGCAATTATTTCCACGTCTCCCCTACCGGTATTTCTTACATACCCTTTGATCTGGAACTGATCGGCTCTCTCTTTGGCGAACCAACGGTAACCAACCATTTGGACCGTTCCGCTAATTGTTATTTTTTTTGTAATAAGTTCCATAAAAAAAGAACCCGGGCGAACCGGAAAAAGCCCCCCACCACGTAGGTGCTCATGAGAGCCAGGGGCGCCGCACCTCGGACAATGGCGAAAACGCCGATACCAAAGAGAGAGAGAAAAAGCACCTTTCTCCGGTCCGCATTGCCCTTCTTCATCTTCTTGAGATTTCCGTAGGGAACGTTCGAGATGAGGAGGAGAGCGGTTCCAAAAAGAAGGAACATGGCCAGAGCAGGAGGAAGGGAGATATGGGCCATGACGAAAGCC
>CAZSGO010000065.1:0-8471 GCA_964606395.1 uncultured bacterium | reverse complement strand
TTTTATCTTCAAGTTCTATCTCTTTTGCAACAGTAACACCGTCTTTGGTGACCAACGGTGCACCATAGCTCTTTTCAATGACCACATTCCGTCCTCTTGGTCCCAATGTTACCTTAACAGCATTCGCAAGTTCATCAACACCCACCTTCAGCTTACCCCGGGCATCAACATTATACAAGATTTGCTTTGCCATTTGTACTCCTCCGTTTGTTTTAAATTTCCAGCAATGAATTTACTCATGCCCCGGCGTTAATTCAAGTTAATTTGTTTAATTCACGTACACAAAAAAAAGAACCCCGAAGCTTCGGAGTTCTTTGCATTTTTATCCATTCATGTCTTACATTTTACGCTTTAGTTATTCTTCTATATTCCCGGATTTATGCTCATTTTTCTTTTCTTTCGCCGGCATATTATCTTTTTCATCCGGTGATTCATAGCAATGGCGACAGCGAGCTTCATAAACTTCACCGGCACCCACGACAACGCGTTCTTTAGAAGAGGTCATACGGTAGGTGTAATTCGCCGGAGCTCCGCAACGCATGCAAATAGCATGCATCTTGGTAATATCTTCCGCGATCGCCAGCAGCTGCGGCATGGGTTCAAAAGGGACGGCTTTATAATCCATATCCAAGCCGGCAATGATCACGCGTTTACCGCAGTCCGCAAGATTTTGTACTATCTCAATAAGATTATTATCAAAGAACTGTGCTTCATCAATCCCGATCACTTGAGCAAAAACCGCATGCTGAAGGATCTCTTCTGCATCTTTGATCACAATACTGTGGATCTCTTGGTTGCTATGTGAAACGATCTTTTCTTTGTGAAATCGATTGTCGATCTTAGGTTTAAAGACTACAACTTTTTGTTTAGCGATCTGTGCACGACGAAGACGACGGATCAATTCCTCCGTTTTACCGCTGAACATAGAACCGCAAACAACTTCAATATGACCGTTTTGAGGACGCCATCCTGATTGCATATTTTCCCCTACTATTTTTTTAACAATGAAGTGATCTTTGTGCGCAAAAGGTCTATTGCCACTTTGTTTTTCCCACCTTCGGGTATGATCACATCGGCAAAGCGTTTGCTGGGTTCAACAAAGGTTTCATGCATCGGCCGTACCGTCTGCATATACTGATCGATCACATTATCTATTGCTCTGCCGCGTTTATAAATATCTCGTTTTAATCTCCGAATAAATCGAATATCGGGATCGGTGTCTACAAATAATTTAATATCCAGGAGCTCTCGCAATGATGGTTCATAAAGGACCATGATCCCTTCAACAATGACCACCTTTTGCGGTTTTATAGTGAGAGTTTCTTTAGCGCGTGAATGTGTTACATAATTATACTGAGGAACTTCGACGGTTTTGCCGCTTACCATAGCCTTAAGATCTCTGATCAAAAGATCAAACTCCACTGAATTCGGATGATCAAAGTTCCATTTCATTCTTTCTGCCTGAGGTAAATGTGCCAGATCTTTATAATACCAATCTTGCTCAATAATAACGGTTCCGTTAAGATGCAGATCTTTCACCAGCGCTTTTGCCACTGATGTTTTTCCGGATCCGCTGCCGCCTGCAATTCCAATAATAATGTTTTTATCCATAATTGTCCTTATACCAGATCTTTTTGACTGAAAGCCTTGGGAAGCAAAACTTTCATTGTTGTTGTATCTTTAATATTTCCATTTTCATCACCTAGAACAATGTCAATATCTCCACAGATATCAAAGATCACCTGACGGCATGCACCGCATGGCGTAACACCGTTCCGGCTGATCACCGCCATGGCGATAAAATCTTTTTTACCTTTTGCTACGGCCGTTGCAATTGTATTCCGTTCGGCACATACAGATAAACCGTAGCTGCTGCTTTCCATATTGATCCCAGTGATGACCTCACCGTCCGCACATAAAAGCGCTGCTGCAACCTTAAAATTCGAATAAGGGGCATAAGCATTTTTTTGCACGTCCAATGCTGCGCTAACCAGTTCTTTTTGTTTTAATATATCGATCATGGTGCACCTGTTAATATTGTTTTCTTATATATTCTCGAATTGTCTCATAATACATGCTTTCCTGATAAGATAGTAAATATTTTTCAAATAGTTCAATGGCGATTTCATATTTCTGCATTTTTTCATAAAACTCCGCCTTCCGGATCATAAAATAGTCGGCCATATCCGTTTCCAATAAATTCTGAGAATAATTTACCCAAAATATACTTTCGGCCTCTGAGTCATGAAGGATAGTCAGACAATCTAGATAGCGCAAAGCATAGATCATCATTGCAGGGGAATTTTTATCCAGTAAGTCCTTGAATACTTGCCCGGCTTGAGCCAGGTTATTTTGCAAAAGATAGCGTTCTCCTTCCAGCCAACTGTCCCGGTAAAGCGTGTCTTTGACAACTATGCCGATAAACCCGCTAAAAGCCAACACGTCATTGTAAAGAGGGTCGTCCTTGGGCAACATAGCCAAAACATCCAATGTACGCTGGGTAAGGGAATCCATATTCCCCGCCATGATAGACACAAAAAGGTTTTGAGGTAACAGTTGATCTTCTTCATGAACCATTAAACGATATTCATTACCCGCATTTTTTAAAAATGTATCGGCTTTTTCATATTCCCCTTTGGCCAAATATAATTCAGAAATATTTACGATGACTTTCCTGCGCATTTCCACATTTATATTGCTTACCAGTCCAAGAAATTCGCTCAATGCTTTATCAAAATCCTGATAAATTTTATATGAGATCTCTGCTTTCTGTGATCGCGCCATATCTCCAAGAAGTCCCGAATATTCCGACAAAGAATCATATGCCGCATAAACCGATTCTATTAAAAGCGCTTGCTCAACATTAAAAGATCTAAATCTTATATCGGTAAAACCGGAAGCGTAAGGGACAAAAACCAGAGATGGTTCTTGGACAGATCGATAAAACAATTGCTCTCCGGACCGGGCAGCCAATAACGCCATTGCTATCTTGGTGTTTTCATCATCTGTGTTTTTTTCTGCCCATTTGGCAGCTTGTCGCGATATCCCGAATTCACCCCGTTTGAACATGCGATTAGCAAATTTCTGCATGGCATTTTGCAGTGATCTGTCTGACCCGTCACCAGCTAATATTTCGTAGGCAGATCCAAGATCATCGAGATAAATATATATTTCGGACAGGAGCTCTTTCCCCTCGGAACTTTCGTGTTCCAACAATCCTTCAATGGCTCTCTGATAGAGATCAGAAGAGGGTTCATATGTAAACAACTCCGACCGGACATATTGAAGATTTTTTGGATTGGTATCCAGTATCACCAGGATCTCTTTTATCGCCTCATCCCAATTCCGATATCTTAATGAGGTAATAAAATTATAGCGGACCAATAATTCCGGATCTCCGGTGATCTTACGAAGTCGGTCAATAACCTTAAAACAATTACTCCCCTGTCCGTACTCGATAACATCCTGATAGATATTGGCTGCGTATGAATTACGCATGCTTTGCGAGATATCGTTAAAAACGGACCTGAAAATTTCTTCGGCATTGGGTATTTCGCCCAAAGTAAAGTATAGAACAGCAAGTTCAAGTTTAAGATACCTATCGTATACCCGAACTTTAACTCTATCTTCTATTACCGGTAATAAGGTTTCAAATTTTCGTTGCCTTATCAGCATGTTTTTATATCGCGTAAAATAATTAAAATTATCGGGCTGGTTTGTATACAGATCAACATACAGTGATTCGGCTTTACTGTATTCTCCGTTCCTTTCAAATGTGATCGCCAGGCGGTAATTATTCTCTTGATTATTATTGCTTCCCCACAACGATGTAAGCATTAGGAATATGATCAAAATACAGATGTATAGCGAACGCTTCATGTTTATTTATTTAACTCCTTTGTCACATCCGTTTCAAGCAAAGACTCAAGATAACGTTCCATCTCTTGTTTTTCACGAGCTGTTAATGTGGAGTTTCGAACCTCCCGGCGAATCGCATTGATCAGCGACTCGTGGTCGCCGAGATCACCCGGCAGGCTTAAGGGATTATCGCGTAGGATCTCTTTCGCCGTTGTGGATTCCCTTTCTTTTTTATGATCGCGGGATGTGGCGGATCGGCTGGCATCCAATAATCGCTGAACGATCTTTTCCTGACGGAGGATCGTTTGACGATTGATCTGGTTCTTTCGCATTTGATCGATGACTTCTTCCATGTCTTTAGCAATTTGACCCAGATCACCTGTCATGCGTTTAGCACCGCCGTCTCCCTCGGACATGTTTTGCTGCATTTGTTTTAAGGAGCGGCGCAATGCTTGCTGACGAGCCGCCATTTTAGCAAGCTGCTCCATCAGGGAGGATCCGGGACTTCCATCCATCCCCGGTTTTGGCATAGAAGCATTTAACTGCTGTTGCTGCCCCGCCATCTCTTGCAGCTGTTTCATATAGAATTCCATACCGGATGCATTACCTTGCTGCTGATCCTGGACCATGTTCATTCTTTCCAGCAAGATACGTCCCAGATCATTCATGCTGATATAAGCAACTTTGAAATTATTTTTCCCCTGTGACAACTTTGCCTCTTCAACATTTTGTATGCCCGAACGCAGATTCCCGATCACACTTCCCAGAGCCTGTCCCATTGCCTTATCTACCAGAAAGGTCTTTTTCGACAAGGCCAAAAGATCATCATTGATACTCATTGCCATAGTTAGAATATTGTTTTCCTGACTGGTATAAGCATGAACAAGAGGAGAACCGTTGACCAACTCCCGACCTTCTTCCAGAGTCTTTTCCTGTTGATAAGACATAAAAACCGTCTTATGAAAAGCTCGTTGAAAGGACTGAGAAACCTCGTTTTTTTGTTGTTGCATCATCGTTGACGCCATTTGAGAATAATCATTTATCAATGATTTAAGTTTTTCGGCGGATTCTTGACTTTTTTGCTGTCCGCTTTGCATATCGGATTGCCGGTAATTATCGCTGGCTTCATCCATTTGTGATGAGATCCCGGCTTCATCCATTTTCTTCAAAAATTCTTCAAAGGCTTCTTTGTCTTCATCTTTGAAAAGTTCAGCAGATTGCTTGCCCATTTCTTCCCAGGTGCGTGTATCCTCGCTGATCTTATTCTGTTGCTCGGAAAGATCATCCGTCGACTTCTCTTTGGCATCTTTCAACAACTGCTCCTGTTCGCGCAAACTTTCTTTCATTTGCCGGCCCAGCTCTTCCAATCGCTGCTCTTGCTGAATGCGTTTAAAAACCTCTAACATGCGATCCAGGCTTTCCTCAAAGCGTTTTGCTTTTTCGGAAAAATCTTCAAGTATTTCTTCCATATCGGACATATCGTTTTGTTCAAGTTTTTGCTGAAGATTTTGCATCAATTCGAATAATTCATCATCGATCAGTTCGTTCATCAATTCCTGTAATTGCTCAAAACTTTGCATAACATCTTCGGAGAACAAGGCATTCTCTTCCATGAATTTCTTTTGTTCATCCATAGCTGCCTGCATGTTTTTGAGTTCTTCACGCGTCTTTTCAATTGCTTTTAAATTTTCTTCGAGCGCTGTTTTATTTTCCCACTTCAATTCACCCTCTTGAAGAAGTTGTTTCTGAATTTCATCCAGCTCTTTTACAAGTTCTCCGGTTGCAAGGACTTCTTCTTCCAACTGCGTCAGTGTTTCCTGCTGCGCCTCATCCTGGCGCGCAAAGAGGTCGCCCAAGCTGGGGAGCTTTGCATAAAAAAGTGAAGAACGAACGCTTTTGGGACCACTGACAATATCATTGTCTTTCAGTTCAAAATAGTATCTGATCTCCGAACCCGGCGAAATAAATTTATCTATTCCCCATACTCCTGCGCGGGTTTGCAAACGAGAATCGGGATCAAAAGAAAGTTTAACGGTATAAACGGATGTATCTGGACTAAAACTATATTCAGAGTGAACGGAATAATTTACAGTGAAATCCGATATGGCAAAATCATCCTGAAGATGTGCAACATAGGGTAATTGAAGATCTTCGTTCAACAACAGTTCATCTTGTAGTTTCGGGCTGTGAAGATATAATATCGGATCGGCATCTTTTACCAGATCTATCTTATAATTGGGGATAGATTCCAGCGTTATGCCTTTTTGGTTTGATATCAGCAATTTGATATTTTCCGATTGATCGGGCACCCAGGAAACAGAGCTTTGCTTGCCTGCGATCATCATTTCCATCGTATCCTTTTCAGTGATCACATAAGAGGGTCCAAATTCATCGGACAAGCGGATTTCCAATTTGATCTCAGATCCATAAAGGCAGGTTATACGATCTACATTTCCCTGATAGCTTGCATCGGGAATTTGGGAGTAACGGGGTGACTTGATCGTAAAATCGAGTGTTCTGATGCGGGGACGTTGCATTAAGGTAACTTTCAATGTATCCGAATCGATGAATTTTCGGGGATGGAATATGTTCGGTCTTCGGATCCGCGCATAATAAACGGCAGGATGTGCCAAACGTCCTGCGGCATAGCTAAAAACAGAGTCACGTGAATGCAATAAAAGCTCAGGTGCCGCCATCGTGCTGTCCAGGACATAAACCTCTACAGGAAAACGATCGGGCGCCAGTCGCCGAATATGAATGGTCAGCGAATCGTATGTATATAAACTTGTATCCGCCGGTGATAATTGGATCGAGTAGTTTGTCTCGGGCTCAAAAGTTTTATGCATATGCACTAATCGTGATAAGCCCGAAGACGAGAGCAGTGAAAACAGCACAACCCCCGCCAATAATCCCAAAGCCGTATTGCGTTTATTTCTAATTCTACTGGCTTTATAACTATGGTCAAAATACGTCTCGGGATATTGACCCATAAATACGTCAAGAGCATAATTGCTTATGGGATTATCCGCTTGGGACAATTGGTAATAATTGATCAGCCTATCGTTTATATTTTCATATTGTTGTCCGATATGAAGTAATAAAGATTCATTTTCACTTTTATCATGACGTATGAAGGAAATGATAAGAATGCTGATGACCCGGAAAAAGAAAAATGCGTTCAGTGAAAGCAAATACCATAATATTTCCTTGAAGCCGGGGGATAAATACCAGATACTTTCCAAAAAAAGGCAAAGCATAACATAAGCCGCGTTCAATATAACAAATGATAATCCGGTACTTTTGAGACCGTCTATGGCTTGCTGTCGGCGATATTGCCCGAGGATCCGTGAAAAATAATGTTGTGTTTGCTTGTTCACATTTTTATCGATTTAAATGATATAAGAAAATATTACTACCCATTTGAAGTGCCGCTTGTCGAAGCGATGCGGGATCATTGTGCACTTCTTCATTTTCCCAACCGTCGCCAAGATCACATTCATAGCTATAGAATACCACCAATCTGCCTTCATGGAACAATCCCAATCCCTGGGCCGGCTTATTGTCGTGTTCGTGGATCTTCGGCAGACCTTTGGGGAAATCATATTTTTGATGATAAATGGGATGATCGAAGGGAAGTTCCACCCAATCCTTATCCGGAAATATTTTTTTCATTTCACGTCGGAATGAATGATCCATTCCATAATTGTCATCCGCATGAATAAAACCGCCATTTTCAAGATAATGCCGAAGTCTTCGCACATCATCATCACTGAAATGAATATTTCCGTGGCCATTCATGTATATGTAAGAATACTGGAAAAGCTCCGGTGAGCCGGGTTCAACAACCGCTTGATGTTCCGCCATATCCATCCCGGTATTTTTTTCAATAAAGCGCATCAGATTTTCAAGTGATCCCTGATTACTGTACCAATCGCCTCCGCCATCGTACTTTAGGCGTGCGATCGCAATTGGCTTGAGGGGTTCTCCCACTAGTGAGAGACCGATTAACAGAGCGAGGGTCAATATGTTGATCTTAAGATTTTTCATAATGCAATATAGCGGAATTTTGAATAACAAAAAAGGCATACAAATAAAAAAGCGGTAAAACCGCCTTATCCGTTCATGTCACATCAGGGTTACCTGAACATCGCCTTGATACTTCCCCATGTTTGTTGTGTAACACCCAAGCTTGTCAGAGAAACCTGTACAATATCAGAGTTCTTATAGCTTCCGTCCTTTAAGACGGCACGGATATAATAATCAAATTTGTAATTTCCCGTTTCGGTAGATTTTGAAAAGATGTTATCATCTTGATAGGTATAAGAAGCTCCACCTCCCAATGCTGTAACTGAAGCTCGTTTATCCAGGATATCACTATCCGAACGAGAGCGGTAAATTTCATAATAATTTACATTGTGCTCATCTTTTGCCTGCCAATCAACCCGAATACCTGAATTATATTCATTAGCGACCACATAATTAAATCCGTCCCATGCAAGGAGCATACTGCCGGTCAGGACAAGAAGGATCATGGCTATTAGATGTAATTTTCTCATTTTCATACGCTCTGTCGAAAAATATACCTATATAATTGGATTAATAGCAAGAAAAAA
>CAZSGO010000064.1:0-8474 GCA_964606395.1 uncultured bacterium | reverse complement strand
GTGGCGGTTGTATGAATACCGGACTCGAATACAAACGCAGGATTCGTCAAGCACATGCTCAGGGTGTTGCGATCACGAATTATGGTATTTTGATATCCAAGACACAGGGATTATTGGAGAGAGTGGTCAAACCATTTGGATTTTGATCTTAAGTTATTGTTCAAATATTGATATTTTATTAAACACATTGACTCAATGAATTTTATTAACATTGACTCAATTGTTTTTATTAACATTGACTCAATTGTTTCCACTCAACTCATTTTCTGCAACATTTCATCCAATAATTGTACAGTGGCGCAAGCTCTTCAAATCTTCTGATCAGAAGAAGTACAAGTTCTTCCGAATACAATTCATTGTCATTCGGTCGTTTACAGATCAAGTACATGTTCTTGCGTTGATACCATTTTTGAATTTCTTCGGGAAGAAAATAATTGAATTTCCGTTTGTAGGTATCACCCTCTAAGCGAAATTTCGGTCTTCCCGGGAAAAATTTGATAACTTCTTTAAATGCAGATTGGTCTTTCTCAATTTGATCACGGAAAGCGTGCATGGTAGTTGCACTGGCCTGATAAAAGCCCATCCCATACGTATAGCCCTCCGGCTTGATCTCGATCCACCACGAGGGCATATCGTGCCATCCCGGTGTGGGATGTTTGAAATTGATCCACATGTTCGTTCGAAAAACAGATTTGTCTTTAGAAAAACGCGTATCGCGATATATGCGGGAAATGGTTTTATTTACAACAGGTCTCAATTCAAGCTCAGGATCGATCTCCTGCATGGTTTCACTTAGGTCCATGACCAATTTTCTCATGGGATTTAGTATTAGCAATTCATAATCGTTGCGCCGTTCTTCAAACCATGCCTTATTATTATTTTCGCCAAGATCATATAAAAAATTTTGAGCATCGGGAGAGAATCCGTTAAATTGCATTATGACAACCCCAGATCTTTTTTTATCTGTTCGGCACAAATTTGGCCTGATGTCATGGCGCCGCCAAAACCCGCACCCGGTAATGTCCAAGCTGATGCATAATATAGATTCTTTATGTGAGATGTGGCTCCCGGACGAAAGATAAGAGATTGTGTCGGTGAATTGGCATAACCATAGGCTGTGCCCCCGGGGGTTTTTAGAAACTTCTTCATAGTTTTGGCCGTTGCCACTTCAACATGCTCAATATGCTTCCGCATGTCAGGAAAACGTTCGCAAACACGCTCTACAAGGGTTTCCGCGACCTGTTTTTTCTTGAACTTATAATCACTTTCAGAAAGATCTTCCCAGTCACTAAGATAATCCATGAGAGATAAAACCAGATATCCTTTGCCCTCAGGAGCTAATTGGGAATCAACTTGACTGTAGTCACAGAGAATGAAGGGACGTGTTGAAAAGTCCGAATGGTTTAATTTGAACATATCTTTGATCGTTAGATCTTTGTTATTATAAAACACCAAAGAATAATAGGTGTTACCTAATTCTTTTAGGGGCTTATCCAGGGCAATATAAATTGTCATTATGGACGGGCCAATGGTGAACTTACCGAATTTCTTCTCGATGGGCAATGCTGTGTCTTTATCAAGAAGGTCTTTGCTGACATTGGGAATGGCTGTGTTGGCAATAATAGTAGAAGCAAAGGCTTGTGAAACAGTAGCATCTTTTCTTTTTGAAATATATTCAACACCAATAGCTTTGCCATCTTCAGTTATGATCTTTGTCACTTCCTGCATGGTGCATATTTCGCCATTATTATTCGTAATATAATCGGCCATGGCATCCGGAAGATGATGAGATCCTCCCTGAATATAAGCTCCGCCATTACGATAATAGCCGGTTTGGGCAACAGCATACAGCATTAATGATAAGGCATAAGGATCATCGCTATAATAGCCCAAATTGCCCAACAATACGACCTTTAACCGTTCATCCTTGATGATACGGTCAAGAAATTTACCGATCGTTGAGAATAAGCTGTTCAAAACCTTTGGATAGAACAGGGGCGAAAATAGAAGTGCTAACATTCGCTTTATCCCTGTCATCTCATTTATTTTCATGGTTTGATCATTAATAGTAAAAATGGTTTTGAAATATTTTTTAATACCTTTGGTCTCTGAAGGGAAAAGCTTAGATAAACGCTCTATATTGTCTTGGATATCATTACTGAAAGTGTAGTCGTAGCTATCACCTAGTATATGATAAAATTCAGGGACAGGGACATATTTTACCTTTTCACCTAAATGGCATTTTTTAAATAGATCATAAAAACCATGACCTTCTTCTATTGCCGTGGTCATGTGCAATCCAGCCTCATAAATGAAATCTTTTCGTTTGAAAGATGTGGCTGAACCACCAACCCTGAAATGTTGTTCAAGGACGAGGACTCGTTTTCCCTTGCTGGCAAGTTCAGCACCTGCCATGAGTCCGCCGAGTCCGGACCCAATTACGATAATATCATATTGTTTTTTCATACTATAGTATAAAGTAATTTTACTCAAAATTATATAAAAAAGGGGGTGGATTTTACCAGGCCATTGAAACACCGACCGATAGTGTAAGGCCACCGTATCTCTTTATATCGGAAGGTATGGGAGTGGGAGGTTCAGGAGAAACGGTTTTTACATAGGGGATCATCTGCTCAGCTTCAAATGTCAAAAATAGCTCACTGTTTAATGCGATCTTTGCTTCGATTCCCAATGAAGCAATATATGCCGCATGGACATATTGCTCCTGAAAATCGATATCTTCCAATCCAAATTGAAGTAACGCTTCGAGAGAAACATCCGTCCAAAATCGCGCAGCTATCACATCCAGTTTAGGAAGGATAATTGAGCTACCTGCCTTTAGAGCATGATCCAGATGAATATGAGTCAGTAGATATCTGGATGAAGCCTCAAAATTAGCTTGATGAGAAATAGGTAAAATACGTAGAACATAGCCCAGTACGGGTGTGCTTGCATGTGATATGTTTGTTGCTAATCCGGTAGAAAGTGTCGCTTGAAGACCAACAGGCAAAGAAAGAGCGCGATAACCGAATTGAGCATGGAAAGAGTTTGTTTTCCCGTTAGCCAGCTGTATGACCTCAGTTGTATCCGGTTCATCTGGGAAAACAGTATGCTTCCAATTTAAAGGAGAAACATGATAATTTAAGCCTGTCCAGAATAATGAATGAGCATTTATTTGCCAGCCGGCCATGGCTTTTATTGAGGAATAATTTATTGTTAAAAGGGTCTCTCTTGGTCCGTTTATTTTGTCGTTTGAACTTGTGTTATCATGTGATTCGCTAAATCGGTCCATAGTTTTAGAAAAGTTGAGATAAAAGAACAAATTCTGATCTTTAAGATTTCCACTTGTCAATAGTTCTATCTCATAAGCATTAAGATCATTGTGATAAAGTAGTGTGTCTCCTATCGTTTCGGGTAGCAGATCAAAAAAATAGGTATTTGCCGTTAAAACGTCAGAGCTGGGAAAATCAGTTATAAAGAGTGTATCTTGTGTTCGCCCGAAGGAATATTTAAGTCCGGGTTGGATCAACCAATTCTTATAATGTGCTTGCGCTTTTATATTCAGTTGATAGGAGTTGATCTCCGGTGATGATAGGGTATAATCCGTTTTAAACAGATCGCTCAATCCGTAAACATGTTGTTCCCAAGAAGCAAAAAGAGAATATTTTTTATTCACATGATTGAATTCTAAGTAATGATCACGTAGTGTATATCTCGATAACAAAGTGTCATGTCTGGATTCACGAAGTAATTCCTGATGGCTAAGGTCATAAGTCATATGATTCGTTTGCAATGCTGATGTATCGGGAAGTGTTAAAGAAAAAGAATTTTTTAACATATCCATGGTGCCTGCAAAAGCAAACATGCTTAAACAAAAAAATAGGATGAGAGTGTTTCGAATTATTTTACACATAAGGATAGATAAAAATCAGCCGCCGAAACGGCGGCTGATTTTTACATGTTATTGGATGCTTTATTTCAAAAGCGTCATTTTGTGATATGCAACGTTTGTACCATATTGCGCACGGACAATATAAATACCAGAAGCTTGATCTGCAGCATTCCAAGTTAGTTCATAAGAACCGGCTTGCATACTTTGACGATCGATAAGTTTGGCAATCTGACGACCGGCAATATTGAAAACGGTCATATTGACCAAACCATCGGAAGGCAGATCAAATGCGATCGTTGTCAATGGATTGAATGGGTTAGGATAATTTCCCTTGAGGGCAAATTCAACGGGAAGGTAATTCGGGTCAATACCGGGTGTGACGATTCGCATGGGGAAGAATCCTGCGAGTGAAAGATCAGTGCCTTCGAAGTAATTTTTCCATACGGCAAGCATGTTGTCCGGAACATCATCAAACCACGCCGAGAGATTTAAAGTATCTTCATCGGTTATGGTATATACTTCCGGTGACGCAAGGTCGGCTGCAAACATCCTGATCATGTCTCGTGCTTTACCCATTTGCATCAAGAGAGTATCATGATCTTGGGTTGACATACCGAATTCACCCATTAAAGGACCCGCATATGCCATTGTTGCAATAGCCGTATCTGCCAGATCACCTAAGCCCTGCATGCCAACTGCAAGACTGTCACCGAAGGCGGCAAACATCAATTTGCCTTCAGGGGTGAAAGCTCCGAAATTCGGATTGGATGTTTCAAGCGCATAGATCAGATCAAGCGGTTCCTCAATATTTGATAAATTCAAGGTATTGGGATCCAGTGTAATATCGATCATTGAATCGATTTGATTATAAACATACTCAATTCCGTCAGCCATAGCTGTGATGGCGTTTTCAACGATGAATGTTGTTATTACAACACCTTCAGTAACCTGAGGAATTATGTATATGGGATATAATACATCACCTTCATTTATATCATATCCGGGTGTTGAATAGCGAGGATCTTTGATCAATATTGTAAAAACAACGGTTGAATCATACATGTAATATTCATCTACTTGTTTGAAAAGATGATATCTTATCTCATCGATCTCGTCGGTGTAGTCCAAATTTGTCCAATCATAATTCTGGAAAAGACTGTCAATTCGACCGCCATCTACAAGAGCCGCGATCGTTTGGCCCTGCAGTTGAACATCTTGAAGCATGTTAAAGAGTTTGATGTATCCCAAACCTGTATGAGCATCTATATTTGTAGAATCAATGAATAACCCTTCCAAATAGACGCCTTCAACATGGTCAAGATATGTCTGAATATTCTGGAGACTGTCACCTAGAGTAAAGACCAGATCAGGTTGAAGCTGATCAATGATATCATGTGGTAATCCTGAAGGGAAAATATTCCGGAAAGTATACGTGAACGGATCTTGTTGCGCATACATATCGGTGTAAGTACGATATAGACCGTAATGAATATTTTCAACTATCCCGATCGGTCTGAATTCAACACTATCCTGATCATTACCTATATAATAGCTTTTTCCACCAATTAGGGCCTCGGCTTCAGCAAAACCATACTTAATATCTTCAACATCAGAAGAATCAAGGTTGATGAGATTCATCAAAGACCACATGGAATAGTTGTTCAAGCTGTCACAAACGTCCTGTATATCTTGCATGGACATCATAAGTGTATCAAGGCCGACTTGCATTGTGTTGTCACCGGCGAGGATGTTTTCTATGCCTATGCCAAGATGTTGGACGGCCTGTGCAAGATATGATGCCGCAACATTAATGCTAGCGAAAGTCTCATCAAAGATCACCGCTACTTCAGTCGTATCAAAATAGGGGACACCAAATCCATCATACATGATGGAAATCTCTCCGATCCTGAATGTAAAATCTTCATCAGATTGAAGGATCGTGTCAAATCGTGTTCCCAGCGAATCACCGAACATTCCGATATTCCAAAGTGTATAGTCAACATTCTCCAATGTCATTTCGTAGGTATCGTATAGATGCGCTTCGATAGAATCTCTTAACATCATAATTGAATCGACTTTTCCCTCAGACATGAAGGCATAGAGATTATCAATTAAATCGTATTGGTCTTCTACGTTATCAACGATAGAATAAACCGATTCTTCTACATACAAAATTGCATCGAGGATTTCATAAAGTTGCTCGGCAATGATCATTGTCTGAAATTGTGCAGCATTGGTCAGGGTATCGCCTAACGCGAAAAGATCGAGTATCATCAATCCCGTCTGACCCTTGCTGTAAAATCCCGGGGTTTCAAGCCAAGTTTCATATGTCGCCCTGTATGCATCCAAAGCGGCATCAATTTGTTCATCGGTAAAATCATAGCCATTTGGTATTGCAAGATCATATCCCATTACCGGGATAGGACTTGCAAATAAACCTGTTAACATGATAGCACCGATAAGAATTAATAGCAATTTTCTCATCTTAGGCCTCCTATAAGGTTAAGGTTTTAACACTAATTATAAAGTAAATTATGCCCTGATAAATGACAAGAAAAAAATTAATTGAAAATATATAAAATATTAAGGATTATTTAAGTATCCAGTTGAATATTTCAGAACCTGTGAGTACAACAAGAAGAACGATAACAGCGGCAATGAATACTCCGACAACCGTGGCGATCATGAATTTTTTTGGTTTGACATCCAGGACGAATGCCGCAAGCGCTCCCGTATAAACCCCGGATCCGGGAAGGGGTATACCAATAAATAATGCAAGGCCCCATTCTCCGTACTTTTCCACCTTTGGTTGTATCTTTGTTTGAACTTTATGTAAAGAACGCTCATAAAGGGAATTGAAAAAAGGGATCTTTATGATGACCTTTAAGAATAGTCGCAAAGCAAAATAAACAATGGGTCCCAGGATAATATTAACAACTACAACAAGAAGAAAGGCTGTGAACCATGGCATTTCAAGTACTAGAATTGCATAAGGCAAAGATGCCCGTAATTCGAGGGTTGGTATCATGGTAACAAGGATTACCTGAAGCAGATCGTTAAATGTCATAATTGTCCTGTTTGTAAGATTTAAAGAACGATGAAATATACATAAAAATAAAACCGAAAGTAGAATCAAAATACGTCATTTTAGATTGATTGGCGTCAGGGTATAAGGTCGGGATCGGGACGAATTTAAACTTTACACCATTAACCGCTAACGCAATGAGGACTTCAGATTCAAAGATAAATCCCTTTATACTGGAAAAATTCCAAGCTAAGTATTCTTTGGGTATAAGGCGAAATCCGCATTGCACATCATAAATTTGTTGTCTGATCCGCCATGAGATCAAAGCCGCCGACACAGAATTACTGAATTTTCGTGTCCATGGCATATTTTTATCACGTTCTCTTCTTCCAAGAATAACCGCTTCGGGGAATTCCAAATGCTTTTGAATAAAATCGGGTATCAGTTCTATGGGATGTTGCATGTCGGCGTCCAGTGTGATAACAAAATCAATATTCTGTTCCGTGGCATATTTGAATCCCGTTTGAAGGGCGGCTCCTTTTCCCATATTCGCCTTATGATCTATTACATGAATTCCTGAAGATCTTGCAATATCACCCGTTGGATCTGAAGAGCCGTCATTTACGACAAGTATATCCAGATCCGAAAATGGTTTAAGTTCTTCTAGAACATAAGGTAAGGTTGCTGCACTGTTATATGCTGATATTAGTATTAAGCCTTTCATTGCGTTGAATATATGACATTAATAAAATTAATAAAAGAAGTTTAGAGATACGGTGCGGATTAAATCATGCGGAAGGGATGTTTAATCATATATAAAAAAAAGCCTCTCATGCGAGAGGCCAATTTATAATAATATATCTAAATTATATTAGATTTCAGTTCTTACTTTTAGAACCATACCCGGAGTAATGCTATTATAATCATTACCTAAGGTTTCCATATTGTCACGAAGAAGAACGATCCATGCATATGAATTGCCATAGAGTTTCTTTGAGATACACCAGAGATTTTCATCTTTTTGTACAGTATATGCTTCGTATTCGATGGCAGTTGTTTCTACAACATCAGCAGCATCTTTTTTAAGAGATAATTCTTCAAAAGGATAAATAAGGTCAGGATTATCACCAATAACCTCAAGATTCCAATCCCAGATATCGCGCCACATGGTAACTACACCATATTCTTGCATTGCGATCTTGGTAAGATAATCATTTGGTTGGATCATGTATTTGACCCATACATCTGCCTCAAGCGGTTGAACTACTTCTTCGGGAAGTACTTCTTCAACAGCTTCTTCAACAGCATTTTCTACAACAGCTTCAGTTTCAACAACAGGGGCCTCTTCAACTACCGGTGTCTCTTGAACGACCGGTTCAGGGGTGTCATTTACAACTTCTTTGTTACCACATCCAACAAGCATAAAGACACTCAAGACGATGGCAAGTAATGGTAAAACGCGTTTCATTTATAGTCTCCTAACATTTTTTTCAAATTTACATCGAAAGGTACTTCTTAATACATTTATTGTCAAGTGTTTCTCAACGAACTTAGCAG
>CAZSGO010000063.1:0-8531 GCA_964606395.1 uncultured bacterium | reverse complement strand
ACGCCGGTCCAGCGGACGTTCTCCCAGTTGGCGGGTTGGCCTTTCCAGGTGTTGATGTCGTTGAGCATGCAGTACCACCAGGCGACCTTGCCGTCTTGCGAGAAGTTGATACGCAGATCCCAGATCTCGTATTTCACGGCCTTGAAGTTGTCGTCCATAAAAAAGGCTTCGCTGGTTCTAAATTCCTCTATCCCCCGGATGATGCGGTCCCCGGGTTGAACTTCTGTGTAAATACTGTCGTTCACGATCGCGCTGTACAGCACATCGAGGTCCTTATCTTTCGCCCAACCGATACTATTGCGAATGGTCGTTTCAACGGCCTGTAATTCTTTTTCCTTATCAAACATGCGAAACTCCCGATTGACAATATTCATGACCAAAATGATCACAAGGATCATCGCTAATAAGAAGATGACGGATCGCTTCATGATCGTATCCTCCTTTGTTTAATACATTTGTAGTTAATTTTAAGGGAAATTAGTGCAATTGACAAGAAATTAGTGTTAACGATAAATTATGAATTATGAATATAAGAATAATATTTATCCACAGATTACGCCGATTACGCCGATAAGAGAATATTTACATCTGTGAAATCTGAGAGATCTGTGGACTTCTTAGATTTTATGTTTTACACTTTCTTCTTTCCGTCTTTGGTAGGAGTGCGAAAATCTATAGCGCCTCTATCCAGTCCCCATTTGATCTTTTTGGCTTTGGGTGCTATTGTTTGTTTCTCTATCTTTTTTTGTCTGGCGATGGCTTCTTCGGCTTCTTTTCTAATGGCCGGAACATCAATGGACTTATCGCCTCCCGGCTTCTCGCTTCCGGCTTCCGGCTTCTCATTTGGCGCATAAGGGTGACCGCCAATGTCCGGACCTCCGGGAGCTTCCGCGGGAACCGGTCCGAATTTATTTTCAACGGGGTCGCCTTCCTGGATAAGAAACTTCAGCAAAATGATCCACCCGATAATAGGAAGGAAAATGAAAAAAAGTTTGCTGCCCTCTTCGCCCACATCATGTAAACGCCTGAAGGTTATGGCAAACCCAGGTATTAAAAGCACCAGAGAATATAAATTATTGAAGGTGCCGTTGGTAACTCCAAAAAAACCGTCATCATGTGTTCCCAGTATATTGTCTATGAAGATCGCCGCCCAGGCAAAGATCATATTGAATAAAATAAACATCCAAAAGGCCTTGCGACTTGTTCTGCCTGTAAAATCGGCATATTGCTTGATCGGAGGGATATACCATTTCTTGATCAATTCTCTTAAATTCATATTGATATCTCCTGAATTGTTAAATATTTATTATCAACGAGAAACGTAAAACGAGTCACAGGTTATAGATCACAGATCACAGGTTACAGATCACAGATCACAGGTCACAGGTCACAGGTCACAGGTCAACGATTACTGACATGCACATCCAATTGCGGGAAAGGTATATTCAGTCCTTCGTTTGCAAAGGTGTTGTAGACCTTCTCGTTCATGTCAAAAAAGACGCCCCAATAATCCTCGGCTTTTACCCAGGCGCGGACGACAAAATTCACCGAACTGTTGTCCAATTTGGACAATGCGATAAAAACCTCGGGATCTTTCAGGATACGTTCATCTGCATCGCAAAGCTCTCTCAGTACACTTTTGGCTTTTTCGGCACTATCCCCGTAAGCGATACCGAAGGTCCAATCCACTCGACGGTTAGGTTCTGTCGAGAAATTGGTCATCGAGCCGGTTGATAATCCGCTATTGGGAATAATGATCGTTTTATTATCGGGAGTTTTTATATAGGTATTGAAAATATGTATTTCAGAAACCGTTCCCATATAACCTTGAGCATCAATAAAATCACCGACTTTAAAAGGCTTGAATATCAGGATCATGACGCCACCTGCAAAGTTTTGCAGTGTCCCCGATAAAGCCATACCTACAGCCAGACCCGCCGCCGCAAGCAGGGCGACAAAGGAGGTCATTTCGATCCCGACCATGGTTAAAACGCTTATAAAAAGTAATGCTTTTAACAGCATACTGACCAGGCTTTTCAAAAAAGGACTTAATGAAGGATCGATGTTGCGTTTATCCAGTAATTTTTTAAATCCTTTGTTAATGGCTTTTATGACCCAACCACCAATGATCAATACGGCGATCGCACCTAGCAATTTTGGTCCGTAAAGCGCTAGCGTTTCCAATACTTTCTTTAGGATGTCTTGCATAATATTCCCCTTTTTTTTACATTAATTTGATTTGATTAATAATAGGGTTTATTTAGAGAATAGTCAAATATAAATAGTCTGGAGTGTGGTGTCTGGGGTTGGGGTACGAGAGTACGAAGGTGCGAAGGTACGAGGGAGGAAGAAGTGGTGAGTTATGAGCAAAATTTTTCTCGATCACTGTTTACCGGTTACAGATTACCGGTCACAGATTACCTCTTCCATAAACGAAAACATCCCGCTACACACCGGAGGACCGGGTATTGCGGGATGCTCTTAGCAGTCGATTGCTAAAGGGGATTATTTATAGGATCACTATTCAGTTTCTTCGCATGATCCGCTTCCGCACGCGGTTTTTTCTTCTTCACTGCATGAACTGCCGTATGAAGATTCTTCTTCGGTGGTCACTTTCATATTGTGATTTTGTTTTTCTTCACCGCAATTTCCCGATGCACATCCATCCGCCTTTTTGGCGTTATCACGTTCATAGTGACAGCAAGCGGGAAGATTTTTATACACTTCATCCGGCGCACGGAAATTACCGTTATCGTGACCCACCGCAGCTAAGGCTTTGCGGACGTCCACAACGGATACTTTCTTATCGTCGAATTTAAGTGTCAGCACCTTGTTGTCAAGATCCCAGTCGGCCTTTTTAACACCGTCGAGGCTTTTAGCTGTTTGTTCAATGCGTGTTTCACACATTCCACAAGCGCCTTTTACTTCAAATTCAACGGTTTTCTTGGCAGCAAATACCAGCATCGTTCCCAACAAGGCGACGGCCAATACTTTGCTTAGGTTTCGTAATGTCTTCATGTTTAACTCCTTTGTTATTAATTCTTTTTTGGAACGGTCTCAACCGTACCCTACTTGTTTCTTGATTCTTGAATCTTGTTTCCCTTATTCAGTGTGTCAATGACTTCCCCACAGGTCAGCATGGAGGCACCGAAATAGGGATTCTTGATATCCACATCGCGGGAGATCCAGTCCGCACCTTTATTATTGAAAGCCATGGGGCAATATTGCACATAGAGGGTCTCGCTTAGAGGTGAAAAGGCTTTTGTCATGTCGATCATCCCATCCGAAATGAACTCAAAAGCGGATCGTAAACGTTCAATATCACTTAGTTTTTTCTTTTCGGGAATATGCATCAGGATCTTTTCCTGCGCAGCCGTAAAAACACGCTTAGCATCACCGGAAAAGAGAGCAAAGTTGATATTTTCCAGTTCATTTTTCAATGTTAATACAGCGCGTTTTGCCTTCTTGACATTATCAGCGACCAAGGCATCTTTAAAATCCAGATAGACTTCATAAGCCGGAGCCAATGCTTCGCGTGCTTCGGCGGAGATCTCAAAAGATAGCATTTCTGTCATTTTATGTTCTTCAGCTGTTAGTTCAGTGGCGTTCATTTCCATGCCATCGTGGTCGTGCGCGCTTTTAAAAGTAGCGCCTTCGGGATTCATCATGCTGGGTTTGCCGCTTAACTGTGCAGCGGCATCAATACTGAAGGCTCCACTCACGGCAATGATCTCGCCGACTTTTAATCCGTCCAATATGATAAATGAATCATCTAGTTTAGGACCCAGGGTCACATTGCGCATGCTGAAATTGATGCCCTCTTCATTACGGTTCCGGATATAGACCAGCGAGCGTTTACCTGTCCACATCACCGCTGAAGCCGGTACTTCCGGCAATCCTGCCAACTCTTCTTGCCCGGAGAGAACGACACCGGTCCCATATAAACCCGGTTTAAGGTAACCCTCAATATTACTAAGGTTTACTCTCGCTTTTGCAACACGCGTAACTTTATTGAGGACCGGATCGATAAAATCGATGGTCCCGGCGCTTCGTTTCCCCGGTAGAGAAGTAAATTCAACTGAAACACTATCGCCCGTTTCTATCCAAGCGATATCTTTTTCGTAAACATCCAGAAGCATCCATAGAGATGAAAGATCGCTGATCTCATACAATGCTTGCCCCTGTTTGATATAATCGCCCCGCTTAACCCTTTTCCCGGTTATAACACCGGACTTTTCAGCCAAGACCGGGATGTTATCCCAGGGTGTCCCCGAGGCGATGATCTCGTCAATTTGATCTTTACTGAGTTTCCAATTCTTTAATTTTGCGATCGCCGCTTCAAACAGGAAGGGTTGTGTATCACGAACCTTTTGGGCTTCAAATAATTCCTCCTGGGCATTCACCAATTCGGGTGAATAAACGGTGGCTATGATCTGCCCTTTTTCCACATATTGACCCGTAAAATCAACAGTGAGATCTTCCACACGTCCCGGAACATGAGAGGACAAAGTTGAAATGCGGCGTTCATCAATTTCCAATACCCCATTAAGTGTCAGTGTTTTTACCGCCTTACCGGCTTCAACCACTTGCGTACGGATATCAGCCAATTCCAATGCCGTTTCAGACATATGAATAGCTGAAGCGTCGGCGCCGTCTTTTTCATTGTTCTCGAGCGGGATCAGATCCATACCGCAGATCGGGCAATCTCCAAACTCCGGCTGGCGTATACTCGGATGCATGGAACAGGTCCAAACAACCTCCGCTTCTGCTGTGTTTTCGTGATCGTGACCGGTGGATCTTTCATTACCTGCTCCCTTATAAAGCAAGCCTGTGATCAATCCAAGAACCACAGAAACAACGATAATTATAATGGTCGATGTATATTTTCTCATAATGATCTCCTTAATTATCAACGCGTGCGCTGATATATAAAAGCTTAGCGTAATTAATATGGGTCATGGACAATGCACTGGCTTCCATTTTTTCATATTGGAGCAATTCCCGCTGAACCCGTAATAATTCTTCAAGATCGCTTCCATCCTTAGCATATCTCTCCAAAAGCAGGTTCAACATGCTTTGTGTCGTTTTTATCTGATTGTGGTATAAGCGACTTCGTTCAATTTGCGTTTGTAAATTGTAACGAATTTGCTCGTAGCGACTCAGAAGATCATAGCTTAGCGCTTTTTTCTCAAGACTGAGACGTTCTTTTTCCAGGCGCACCTGCCTGACCGCCGCTTTATATTTCCCACGAGCAAGGGGTATACTGATGGAGATCATGGGCATTAATACGTCACGACCACTTTCCGCAACAACCATGTCCGTTCTATCCCCTACTGCAACATAGTCCAATCCGATCCCGAAATTGGGCAGCCCTTTTTTAATTGCGGCTTTTTCGTCATAATTTTTAGATCTGATCTTTAGATCGAGAGCTTCCAAAGCGGGATGTATCTTGAACGAAGTATCAAGCGATGAGATATCCATATTCAAGGAAGCAAAGATATCGTCCGACGCGATCACCTCAGTCCCGGGATCTCGATCCAACAACGCATTGAAACCCGCTTTCAAGGGTAATGCTTCTCTTTGCAGAATACTCAGGATCGTTCGGGATTCTTCCAGCATGCGATCGATACGCAGAACATTGATCAGACTTCCACGGCCGTTGGCAACCTTGTTTTCAGTCAGTTCTTTAAGCTGAAGCAGATTCCCGATATTTTCTTCTTCCGCCTTGATCCAATAACGGCGTTCGATCAAGGGGTAGTAAGCGGCGGCAACATCTGCATACAGGGCATTCCGTTCATTCAAAAAAGTTTGATATGCGGCCTCAGCCTGCAGTGCTGCAGCTTGTTTTTGTGCTTTCAAGGTTCCAAACCAGGGAAACATCTGAGTCAGTGACAATTTGTATTGCTGAGGACCCAGGCGGGTCTCCACCGGCGAGACAAAATACGCAAATGATATGGCAGGATCGGGCAATGCCGATACCTGGGCTGCTTTCTGCAGAGCGATCTCTACTGTCTTGTACTTGGCTTGCAACCCCGGATCACGTTCCACCGCAAGGCGGAAATAATCATCGAAGGTCTGAGCCGAAAGAAAGGTCACCAGTAACAGGACGATCAATATTTTATATGGATTTTTCATTTTTTCACCTTTTTCAATTTTCGTTCTTCACGCCAGGCATACAGAGTGGGAACCACAAAATAGGTCACGGCCGCCATCAGCATGCCACCGAACGCCGGAATAGCCATCGGCACCATGATATCAGCACCGCGTCCTGTTGAGGTCAGCACAGGCAAAAGAGCGATCACCGTTGTTGCCGAGGTCATAACGGCCGGACGAATCCGTCGCTGACCCGCTTCGATCACCGCTTCACGGATCTGAGAGACGGTTTCGGGTTTCTTGCGTTTGAAATTCTGTTGCAAATACGTCCCGATCAGTACACCATCGTCGGTCGCGATCCCAAAAAGGGCAATAAACCCGACCCACACTGCAACACTCAAATTGATGGACTGCATTTGAAATAGATCTCGCAAGTTCATCCCGAAGACCGCAAAATTTGCGAACCAGGGCTGTCCATAAAGCCACAACAAAATAAATCCACCGCTGAATGCCAGCGCAATACCGCTAAAGACCATCAGCGAGGTCGAGATCGAACGAAATTGAAAATAGAGGATCACGAACACGATCAAGAGGACAAGAGGCACAATAAAAGCCAAGCGTTTTTCGGCACGTACCTGGTTCTCATAACTGCCTGAGAATTTATAATTGATCCCCACGGGAACATCAAGGTCTCCACGATCAATGGCTAATTGTATGGCTGCCTTGGCATCTTCCACAACGCTTACTTCGGAATTGTCCGCTTTTTTATCAAACAACACATAACCGACCAAAAACGTCTCTTCACTTCGGATCATTTGCGGTCCCTGTTGATATTCGATGGACACTAATTGTGAAAGAGGTACTTGGGTACCGGTAGGCGTAGCGATAAAAATATCACCCAATCCTTCGGGTGTGTCTCGTAATTCCCGCGGATAACGAACACGTACGGGATAGCGTTCACGTCCATTGATGATCGACGTGATCGGCATACCACCGATCGCGGTTTGTATAGTTTGCTGAACATCATCAATGGTCAAACCATAACGTGCGATCGATTCACGGTCGATATCAAGCAATAAATAAGGTTTGCCAACGATGCGATCTGCAAATACGGCTTCGGTTTTAACCGATGGAACTTGTTTGAGTATGGTTTCAAGTTCAAATCCAAAATTCTGTATGCTTGTCAGGTCCGGACCGTATATCTTGATTCCCATGGGAGCGCGCATACCGGTTTGAAGCATGACCAGGCGGGTTTCGATCGGTTGTAATTTTGGGGCGGAAGTGACGCCGGGGATTCGAGTCACCTTGATGATCTCATCCCAGATATCATCCGGAGATTTGATCTGTTCGCGCCAATTCCTGAAATACTGTCCCCGTTTATCGGGAATAAGTTCATTGGCCATGACCCCCATATTTAGTGCATCTTCATTGCTGATCTCACGGCCGTCTTTCAAGATAAAATCCTTTTGACGATTGACCTTAAAACGGACTCGATGCCCCTTATCGTTAAGCATATATTCCGGTTTATAATTGATCACATTCTCGAACATCGAAATAGGCGCCGGATCCAAGGCGGATTCTACGCGACCCAGTTTCCCGACCGTTAATTCAACCTCGGGAATGCTTGTGACCAGCATATCCAATTGAGCGGCAACCTTAAGATTGTATTCCATACCCGAATGCGGCATAGACGTCGGCATCAGCAAAAAGCTCCCTTCGTCCAGCGAGGGCATGAATTCTTTTCCGATCCCCGGGAATGCCTCGCTTATAACGGTCCAGCCTTTACCTTCTCGAATATCCCAACCAAGCGCCTCGGGTCCGAGAGCCAGAAAACCAAATACGGAATTAAAGCCCAGCCAAACAGTCAGCGCAAAAACGATCAGGACACCCGGGATAGCCAAAAATTTACCCTTGTTTTGAAGAGTCCAGATCAGGATAGGTTTATAAAATCGCTGGATCAGTAAAAATACTGTCAGGATCAAGCCGATCATCGATGCAACGAAAATTATGTTCAGGAATAAGCTTCTTCCGGCACCCAAGGGCAGCCAGTAAGACGCCAGCAATCCAATGACACCACCGACGATCAAGATCAGATCGGCATGTTTGATCAATGGAGCAAAACGGGAGTGAATGACTTTTTGTTTTACAAAGAAAACCTTCTTGAACAACCCCAATAATCCAAGAAGGATCAGCATCACTCCCGCCCATGTGTAACCGGGGATCAGGGCAAGAACACCCAGCACCGGCAACACGGCAAAGCCCCACTTCTTAAATATCCCACGTTTCAAACGCAGTCCAAACAGCCAGTGTGCAAAGGTTGGCAATATTAATAATGTAACCAGAAGCGCAGAAATAAGAGCAAAGGTCTTGGTAAAGGCCAGAGGTCCGAACAATTTTCCTTCCGCCTGCTGCATTGTGAACACAGGGATAAAACTAAC
>CAZSGO010000062.1:0-8629 GCA_964606395.1 uncultured bacterium | reverse complement strand
TAAACATAAACACCGGTTGATAATGGTGCACCGTTCATATCGGTAGCGCCCCAAACAACATTATGTGTTCCGGCTTCCATTCTTTGATTATCAACGAGTACGCTTACAAGTTCACCACGTAAGTTGTAAACTGAAAGTGATATCGTTTTTGCCATGGGCAGATAATAAGAAATTGAGGTTGTCGGGTTGAATGGGTTCGGATAAGCTGCTTCCAATTTGAAATCATCTGGAGTAATAACAACAGGATTGATAGCTACGACCGCGCCTAATTCATCATCACCAAATTCGATAATACGGATCGGTGAGAAGTAAGGGTTGGCAACGTAGTTTGTGTCTGTACCAATGATTTGTTCAATCGAATCAACTTCGCTTTGATAACATGCGATCACTTCCATGAAACCATCATTATCAATGTCAGTCAAATGATCAACAAATTTTGTTGCAGCACCTGCTACAGCAGTTTTATAGATATTGGTATCCGGTTCAACTGATTTGTATCTGGTCCATGCTGAGCCATCCCATACGTTAAGATCACCAACAGATGCGCTTCCACCGAAAATAATTTCGACAGTGCCATCACCATCGATATCACCTGAAAGTCCACCATAAATCGAACCCGGATCGCCTTCACCGGCATTGATAATGGTATATTCAGTGGTATCAAAATTAGTTGCATCATCATTAAGATCTACGATCTTGAAACATTCATTACCGGGATAAGCCATATAATAAACTTCGTCTTTTCCATCGCTGTCAACATCGCCAACTACCGGTTGAAGTAAACATACACCATCGGGTGATGTTAAATATTGATGAGTAGTATCGCCAAATGTATAAGCATTGGGGCCGGTAGCTTCTACAAAAAATACATTATTGTAATTCCATACAAAGCATGCAATTTCTTTAAGTCCGTCACCATCAATATCACTGGTTTCTACTGCAATGGCTGAACCGCCACCTAAGTAATTGTCACGACCAAACATAGGATCATGAATATCTAAACCTTTAACACCCATATCGATATCACGAGCTGATGTGATAAATTCTGACTGTAAACGACCAAATCCTTGAAGATCATCGGTTGCAGATAATACTGCAAAGAAATCTTCAGAGTGACCGTATGCAGTTGTATCGGTAGCTGTAGTGTCAACAAAATCAGTATAGTATGAACCACCGTTCATAGCATAAATAATTTCATCAAATCCGTCACCATCAACATCATCAACAACAAAGTGTTCTACGGTTCCATTGGCAATTGTTGTTCCAACACCATTGAAATTGTAGAGTTGACTTAGATCATCAAGACTATAGAATTTTGGGGTTTTAAATGTATTGTCGCTTGCGATCTCATAAATATACAGACCGGCAGCGCCTTGAGATGAATAACGTCCGCGGAAGAAAATTACTTCGCCTTCGCCGTCGCCATCAATATCTCCTGTTTGAACAAAACGTGTTCCGGATGCATATAAGCCTGTAGCTCCGGCAGTATCTGAACGCCAGAAATATTCCAACGTATCGCCACCAATTGCTTCAAAACCTACTACGCAATTTCCAAAATCATAGTTCGTTGCATAGAATTCAAGGTAACCGTCACCATCAAGATCAACACCACCGGCAATACCGCGAGCTGAAGAACCGGGATCACTCCACAATTTTGCTGCGTCATTTACAACAGATACGGCTGTGGCGTCATCTGCTCCAAATGCTACGGCAAAAAATGTCAACACAAGTACAATAACAAGTGCTTTTTTCATTTTCTACTCCTTTTTAATTAACATTCTATTTATTTCGATAAACGAATGGAAAACTTATCATAATATTTTTCAAACCGCAATCATTTTATATGAATAAATTAAAAATATTTATTTAGCATATGCTTTTTTAAATTCACAAATTTATTTCTATTATTTGATATCACCGGTTTCCACAACATGCATTTTTTTATATTTTTAATATTTAATAATATTTGGCTTGGATTTCCATAAATATCGAATACTCTCTCTCTGTTCCTATCTTTATATCATGATCAAAATATTCCAAACCGGTAATAGAATTTACTTTGCAAAAGCTTCGCCCGACAAGTGCCGAGCCCAACATGTTATTCATACCAAGCTCGCATCATAAATAGATCTCTCCCTTAAGCAACGGATGAGGTTGACAATCTCCACCTCCCCTCATCTCCACTTCTCCTCATCTCCACTTCTCCTCATCTCCACCTCTCCACCTCTCCTCATCTCCACCTCCCCTCTCCATTCTCTTCCACTCTTTTTCACAATAATTGGTACATATAAGGAAAGGGCTCAGAATTTTGAGCCCCTACTTGTTTCTTGGTTCTTGTTTCTTGTCTCTTATACTTTATACTCATCCCAACTTTTGATCTTAAGAGATTCTATCGTGGTTTTGGATAATGCTTCAAATAAACGCATGGCAACCTGACGATTGGTAATGAGTGGTACGGCATAATCAACGGCGGCACGACGGATCGTATAATCGTTGGTCAACTCATCTTCATTGTAATTCTTGGGAATATTAACGACCAGATCGATCTTACCTTCTTTAAGGTATTCAATAACACCCGGTTTTTCTTCATCCAGCGGCCAGTTTAATTTTAAATTGGGTATGTTGTGATCTGTCAGAAAATCCGACGTTCCACCCGTTGCAAAAATGATCATCCCCATATCGGAAATAAGTTTAACACTATTAAGAAGTTCGGCTTTTGATTCGGTAGGACCCGATGAGATCAAAATACTCGTAACGGGAAATTTGAACCCGACCGAGATCAAGGCTTTAATGTAGGCTTCATGAAAATTATCGCCAAAGCAGGCAACTTCGCCGGTAGAGGACATTTCAACACCGGTTGCGGGATCAGCACCTCTGAGGCGTGTAAAGGAAAATTGCGGGGCTTTAACGGCAACATGTTCATAATCATAGAGCGGAATTCTGATCTTTTCCTGTTTTTCACCCAAAATGACTTTTGTTGCGATCTCTATGAAGTTTTTTCTCAATGTTTTTGATACAAAGGGGAAGCTGCGTGAAGCTCGTAAGTTGCATTCGATCACCCGGACTTCATTATTCTTGGCAATATACTGGATATTAAAGGGACCGTTGATCTTTAGATTTTTGGCGATCTTGGCCGATGTTTTCCGGATCTGGCGTTCGGTTTCAAAATAAGTACGCTGAGGAGGAAGTACCAGTGTTGCATCTCCGGAATGCGTACCCGCATTCTCTACATGCTCCGAAATGGCATAACAAATGATCTCTCCGTCCTGCGCAACGGCATCGAATTCCAATTCTTTGGCATTTTCATAGAATTTTGAAATTACCACGGGATACTCTTTAGATACGTCGGCAGCAGCCAGTAAGAAGGCTTTTAATTCAATGTCACCGGTCGCAACGGCCATCGCAGCTCCGGAGAGTACATAAGATGGGCGGACCAAAACGGGATAACCCACATCATTGGCAAACTTTAAAGCTGATTTTGTATCCGTTAATGCTTTCCATTCCGGCTGCATGATCTCAAGATCATCCAACATGGCGGAGAAAAGCGAGCGGTTTTCAGCCTGATCGATATATTTTGTTTCTGTTCCTAAAATTCTCAATCCGTTCTCATGCAAGCGAACGGCAAGGTTATTCGGGATCTGTCCACCCATAGAAAGGATAAATCCTTCGGGGTCGACTTTATTATAGATCTCACGAACGGTTTCAAAGGTCAGTTCTTCAAAGAAGAGCGCATCAAACTCATCGTAATCTGTAGAGACAGTTTCAGGATTACAGTTGATCATGATGGATGTTTTGCCCGATTCACGCACGGTCTTACCTGCGATCACACAGCACCAGTCGAACTCTACCGATGATCCGATACGATAAGGGCCACCGCCCAGAATGATCGCTGCATCGGGATGTTTTTCGGTATAATCGTCTTCGATACCTTCGTAAGTAAGATAGAGATAATTTGTTTTTGCGGGATATTCCGCCGCAACGGTGTCGATCTGTTTAATAGACGGATGGATATCGGCTTTTAGACGCATATCGTAGATCGTTTCTTCAGTTGTCCCCGTTACAATGGCCAATTGTTCATCAGAGTAACCCATTTTTTTGGCGGTAAGCAATAAGTCATTATCTAATTTTTCGCCTTTTCTCAATCGCAAAGATATATCAACCACATTCTTGATCTTATTCAGGAACCAAATATCGATCTTGGTTAAATTATAGACCCAATCGATGGAATACCCTTCTTTAAAGGCATCTACCACGGCGAACAGACGTTCGTCGCTGGGTTTGGTCAGCGAATTTTCAAGAGATGAGGTCACAAATTTTTCATTGGCGACCAGTCCTTTTACTCCGGTCCCCAGCATACGGATCGCTTTTTGCAGCGTTTCTTCAAAGTTACGACCGATGGCCATCACCTCGCCCACCGATTTCATGGAAGACCCGATACGGCGTGAGACATTACGGAATTTCTTCAGATCCCAGCGAGGCATCTTGACGACAATATAATCCAAAGCAGGTTCAAAAAACGCTGATGTTTCGGTAATCGCATTTGTGAGTTCATGCAGACCATAGCCCATCGCAAGCTTTGCGGCAATAAATGCCAGCGGATAACCGGTCGCTTTTGAGGCAAGTGCAGATGAACGCGATAAACGTGCATTGACCTCGATCACGCGATACTCTTCGGAAAATGGATCCAGGGCATATTGGATATTACACTCACCTACTACACCCAAATGACGGATCACGCGGATACCGATCTCGCGCAATTTATGATATTCGCTATTTGACAGGGTCTGACTTGGGGCTACAACAATACTTTCACCGGTATGAATCCCAAGGGGATCTACATTTTCCATATTACAAACGGTGATACAGTTATCGTATTTATCGCGGACAACTTCGTATTCGACTTCTTTCCAGCCACCGAGCCATTCTTCGATCAAGATCTGAGATGTATAAGAAAATGCCTTTCCGGCACGATCAAGAAGTTGTTTTTCATCGCGGCAGACACCACTGCCCAAGCCGCCCAAAGCGTAAGCAATACGCAACATCACAGGATAACCGATCTCCTCGGCAAAGGCCTTGGCTTCTTCAACAGAGCCCACTGCCTGGCTTTTGGGATAGCTTACATTGATCTCATCCAAAGAACGATTGAACTTCTCGCGATCTTCCGTATTGCGGATTGTCTCAACGGGTGTACCCAGAACGCTAACACCATGTTTTTTTAAAATACCCTTGTCGTATAATTCAAGTCCGCAATTCAATGCCGTTTGACCACCAAAAGAAAGCAAAATGCCGTCCGGCTTTTCTTTTTTCAGGATCTTTTCAACAAAATCGACCGTGACCGGTAGCAAATATACTTTATCGGCAAGATAATCCGAGGTTTGAATGGTTGCAATATTCGGATTGATCAGAATGGTTTTTACGCCTTCTTCTTTTAATGCCTTAATAGCTTGTGAACCGGAATAATCAAATTCTCCCGCTTCACCGATCTTGATGGCCGCGGAGCCGAGAATAACAACTTTTTTTATTTTTTTGATCATGTTTTTCCCTGATTAGAAACAACGTTTGAATTCGTCAAAAATAAATCCCGTATCCACCGGACCGGGCATAGCCTCCGGATGGAACTGGGTAGAAAGAATAGGTAAGTTCTTATGCCACAAACCTTCATTCGTGCCGTCGTTCAGATTTTCGAACCAAGAGATCCAACCCGTCGGGATGGTATTGGTATCAACGGCATAACCATGGTTTTGTGTCGTTACATAAGCACGAGAACTCAAACGGTCGATGACCGGTTGGTTCTGTGAGCGATGACCATAACCCAATTTATAGGTCTTTGCGCCGGCCGTTAACGCCAGTAACTGATGACCCAGACAAATACCCAGCATGGGTTTTTTCTCTTTCATGAAGGCCTTGATCTTATCTGTCATAAATGTGTATTGCGCCGGATCGCCGGGACCGCTTGAAAGAACGATACCGTCGTATTGTATTTGTGAATAATCGTAATGATAAGGGACTTGGATGACTTTAAATCCGCGTTTGACCACATTGGCAATAATGCTGTTCTTGCAGCCAAAATCCATCAGGAGGATGGTCTTATCCCCTTCGCCATGTTCAACCGGTTCTTTGACCGTTACTTTTTCGATCAGCATATCTTTGTTCGGATCATAGAATTCTACATCCTGATCGTTGACCACGATCTTGCCCAGCATGGTCCCGCTTTCACGGAGCACTTTGGTCAGGGCGCGTGTATCAATACCGGTAATTCCGGGAATACCCTCTTTTTTCAACCATTCATCGAGACTCATATCCGCATCCCAGTGAGAATGAACATCGGAAAGATTTGCGACAATAAATCCAAACGCCTGAATACGTGACGATTCCCATTGGCGTTTGGTGATATTGGTCTCGGTTTCATTGGGTACACCATAATTCCCGATCAAGGGATAGGTGGAGGTCAAGATCTGTCCGTAATAGGACGGATCGGTCAGTGCCTCGGGATAACCAACCATACCGGTATTAAAAACCACCTCGCCGGAGGTGGAAACGGGTGCACCGAAGGCTTTCCCCTCGAAGCTCATACCATTCTCTAAAATAAGTTTTGCGTTCATGTGGTTCTTCGTCGCTTTATGTTTGATTTTCAGGGTTTTCCCATGTATGTCTCATTCCGACTGGAACTTGCGATAATGTAACAAATCATAGTTCGGATTAACAGAAAAAAATCAACGGAATTATTCAAATTTTGGTTAATTCGTTGCTAATTAAGATATTATCCCAACAAAGATAAAGACATCCACAGATTTCGCAGATAAACGCAGATAATATTGTTTAGATGATTAAGAGTTTAATGTTCAACCTCTCAACAAGCTCGGGGTTGTTTGTTGTGTTGTGCTTTGTCCCGGGGCTCCACCCCGGGTTATTGTTCAGTTTAACCCTTCGACAGGCTCAGGGTTATCATAATTTTAATGGCAGGTATTTGTGCTCTTATGAAAACTCGTGTTTATCAAACCCCGACGAATGGAGGGGTTTAACTACGTAATAACCCGGCATGAAATGCCGGGATTAAGCATGTCTAATAAACTCAACCCCGAGCTTGTCGAGGGGTTGAACAAAACAGATCTCAGCTAACAGGTTACAGGTCACCGCAAGGAGACGCCCCACTCTGTGACCACAAAACCTTTACGTTCAAATTCGGGAATGACCGGTGCCGGCATATCGCGTTTGCTCTCAAGTCCTTCAACGAAATAGAACAATCGCAAAAGTGAATCGATCTCTTTATTTATCTTTAGAGGAACGATTGAGTTGATCTTAGCGGTATGTTGTGGATACATAATGTAATACGGTTCATCTTTGAGTCGCGGTATCCACCAATCGGTGAAATCCTTGATCTCTTTTTTATTAAAACCGTAGTCTCGGAGATTTGTTTTAAAAAAGTATGGCAGATCCTTTTGCGCCACGCACCAACCTTCATCGAATTGCCAATCGCCGGGAAGATCTGCCTCGTAGAAAAGAAAATCGTATTTATTATTGATCGTGCCATCGGGTTTTACTCGGATATTTTCCCATTTTTTGGGGTAAGCTGGAATGGATTCCGTGACCTTGCCGCCTTCGGGCAGATCCAGTAAAACCGTCATGCGGGTTTTCTTGGTGGGATAGAGGTAGATATTGGGTTTCTCGACAGAAGCGCCATAAGAGCCAACATTGATAATAATTTGTACTTTTGAGCTTTCAATCTTTTGGCAGTATAGAGCAGCATAATCGCCATTTGAATATTCTATATAAAATTCATGCCCTCTTAACTCTCTGACTGAAAAACTATTTTCCTCATTCTCAGTAAATGTGGTGAAAAAAGCATAAACCGTGGTATCAATATTTTGCCTAGATATTGCTTTTATACTATCTAGACGTACCCATTCCGTTTTATTTTTGTATAAAGTTTCCCCGATATTTATCCAAACTTCATCACCATAATCATAATCATTGTACGATATTCTGAAATTACATCCGGTAAAAATGATCACCGTCAGGATGATCGCGAGGAGGGTTGGGAGGATGGCTCGTTTCATTTTAAATGCTCCGTTGTTTTATAAATGTCTGTATCGTTTCATGATCTCTGAGACGCAGCGGTGCTGCGCCTTTACAATATATCATTTCAAGATCATCATATCATGAATAGATCCCTCGACTACGCTCGGGATGACAGGCATGGTATCGTTTCATGATCTCTGAGACGCAGCGGTGCTGCGTCTTTACCAAATAGTATTTCAATTTCATGATTCATGAGACGTAGCGGTGCTGCGCCTTTACAATATATCATTTCAAAATCATCATCTCATGAATAGATCCCTCGACTACGCTCGGGATGACAGGCATGGTATCGTTTCAATATCATGAGACGCGATGAATCGCGTCTTTACATCATCTCTCTGAACTATCAACGAGCATGTACGGGAGGCTCTCGAGCCTCCCTTTGCCAACGGGCGACTGGCCTGCCCTCCGAAGCTTTAAGCGTAGGAGGGAGTCGCCCGTACACAAGCGTTAATAGGACACTCTTACTTGAGCACCACTCCCCATTCAACGACGGTAAATCCATGACGATCAAAATCGGGGATCTCCGGGACGGGAAGATAAAAATATT